>QNBN01000059.1 GCA_003645695.1 Spirochaetota bacterium
AAAATTGTATGAATCTGAAAGGAAATGGTAATTTTGGGGATCTTACCCTCGATTTTGGAGGAATTCTCGATAATAAGGACGATATAGCGAAAAATATGCAGACACGGCAGTATGGGGTAAACGTAAAGGCAGGATATGCTCTGAATGAAATGTTAAATCTGAATGCCTATATTAATCCCGGTTATTCTGTAACTTCATATACGAATACAAATACGGATATTAACTCAACGATACTGGATTATGGGTTGGGTATGTTAATGAACATTTCAGAAAACTTACAGCTCACCTCTGATTTAGGTAATGTTGATAATTGGACAAACTCCTCATCGAGCAATGTGAATCCTATTTGGAAGGCCACAGCGGGGCTTATGTATAAACCGACGGATAGAGTAACTTTGAATAGTAACTATAGTATGAATAAAATTGTATCAGGAAACTTTCAAAACAGTATTAATTTTGATTCTATTTACAACGGTGATGAAGGTGACTTTCTCCGAAATGCAGGTGTTGGAGGGGGTCTGAATTATGTTTCTGACAACAATGGTGGTGAGGTATCATCGGGTGCTACATGGAAAAGTAATGTCGAAATTTTTCCGCTGATAAATATAACTGTTGATGCTAATTATAACGGTGGATATAGTGAGAAGTATGATTATTCTTTTGCTAAGATTACCTCTCTATGGAACCATGATTTTGGAATTGAACTGGAACATGATGTTTTAGAAAACTTAAAATATTCGGTAGGAATAAAGCTGAATGGATATCTTCCTGAGTATCTTGCCAATCAAATTAAACAGGAGTATTCAACATCGATTATTTACATGCCTCAAATAGGCTGGAGATCCTTAACATTAAATGCGACCGAGAGCTTTGGAATAACCAAGACAGGCAACAGTAGGGATTTATCTTCATCAATGGGGTTTGGAACTTCTATTCCTGCATCTAAGTTCATCGGTACACACTATGATTTTAGCTGGAATTGGATAAATCTAACTACTTCATCACCCACAAATAATTTTAGCCACACATTTGGATTCATTATAAATGGGAGCAAAAAGCCAATGAGTTTTGGAACAGATTATACACTTCAACACGGTTCAGGCGGTATAAGGCATACGTTAGAATCTAACTTCTACTATCCATTTACAAAGGATTTGGGTGTAAGGGCCTGGTTAAGTTTTAGCTCTTTTAAGGAAGATGGAAGGAAGAAGAATCCATTTGTTATCGGAGTGAGCAGTGTATATCTATTTTAATGAATTGATTTAGGAACTTTCAAGTGGTAAACTTATTACATGTTTAAATCTACCTCTGTTTTTTTAAAACAAAAAGCTATTCTAAAAAACAACAGCCTTAATATAAGATTTTTTATCTTGATTTTTACACTGGCTCTTTTATTGGTACTATGGGCAAGCCTTCCCTTTGCGATTATTGCGGATGAGAGACAGGATACGTACCTGTACATAGCGAGAAATCAATTTGAAAATGGGAAATATAGAGAAGCCTTAATAAATTTTGAAAAAGCATCCGGATATGGTGAGCTAAATCCAGAAGACAAAGCACTAATGGGGATCTGTTATGTAAAGGTAAAAAAATTTTCTAAGGCAAATGAACTGATTATGAGAGCTCTTGCTATAAATCCTGATTATCCATTGATTTTGCTGGCCGCTGGTATACTCTATTTTGATCAGAAAAACTACGATAGAGCCTACCAGTATTTTAATAATGCTTACGAACTGGATAGAGGTTTAATCCAGGCTAAAAGGGGCATAATAAGCTCTCTTGTTAACATGGGAGTAAAGATTTATAAAAGTGATAGAAAAAAGGCTAAGGAGTGTTTTTTAAAGGCTCTTGAGCTGGACCCAGCTTTTATACCAGCACTTCAAAACCTTGCTGTTATATCATTTGAGGAGGGGAACACAGAGAAAGCATTGGAGTATATAGATCAGGCTTTAAAATATGATCCTAAAAATCTGAAAGTTTTAGAACTAAAGTATTATATATACTACAAGCAGAAGGATTACAAGAATCAAATCAAGGTGCTTTTGCGTCTTGCAATACTCTATCCGGGCAATGCTGAATATTGGGCTATGCTTGGGAAAACTTATGAAGAGGTCGGGGATAAAGAAAAGAGCATTGAAGCTTTTGAAAATGCCAGAAGATACAACAGCTCAAATCCCTACCCCTATTACCGTCTTGCAGAGTACTATTTTTATAAAAAGAAGGATAGAAACAAAGCAATTTATACATTAAGGGAAGGTATAGGTAAAGCCATTTATATGATAGGAGAGATTAGAATATCAGCAGCAGCTGAGTTTCAGAATAAAGGAAAAAATCTTACAAAAAATGATCTAAAAAAGATAGAAAAGATGGCAAAGTCGATTGAGACGCCGAAAAAGATACTGGATGATTTACTTGTTCTTTTAAGAAAATTAGCAGAGAACGATGATAGTTATAGAAAAGAGCTTTCACATCTCATTGAACTTTATCCTCATACTATTGAACTTCAGATAGCTCTCGCCAGGTTCTATACAGAGAAAGGACATTATCAAGAGGCAATTAAATTATGGCGGTATATACTTGTGAAACATTCAAGAAGCATTGATGCATATAAAGGTATTTCATATTGCTACATGAAGATGGGGTATATCGATAGAGCAATTAAAAGCTATAAGATATCCCTGGATATAGATCCTGATGACAGGACAATATATGAAAACTTGATTAAACTCCACTTGAAAAAGAGGAATATTGAAGAACTTTACAATGAATGGAAGGAACGTTTGTACATGGATAAAAGGAATCCAGTTTTACTGAGGGAGCTTGCAAAGGTGGAAAAGATGCTTGGAAAAAACAGAGACGCTGAAAAGCATTTTAAAAGGGCAGATATAGTGGAAAAGGAAAATAAAGAATATGAAAAAAAGCAGAAAAAGAAGAATGAGGATTAGGTATGTATTATTGATAGTATTGTTAATGATTTTTTTGTTTATATCAGGCTGTCCCTTAAATAGTAACAAAACTCAGAGTTTTTATCTAGCAGGAGAAATAATTGTGCAGTCAGTGATTCCTGTCAATGTAATAATATCATTTTACTCTAGTGATTGTGTTATATATTACAATTTTGACGGAACTGTAACTGACATGGCGAATTTTTCATCTGTTGGGCAAATACAGAAAACCGATGTAGTATCCCAGAATACATTTCAAATTCTTATACCTGAACCTTATGGTTCTATTGGTGGAGTACTGGCATGGATTGATAAAGATAATAACGAAACTCCTGATCCTTTAACGGAAGAGGTTGTGCTTTTAAAACGCAGTATCGAGGGTGTTATTTCTGTTATTACAGGTGTTGAATATGATCCAACAGTTAATAATTTTTTAATTTCCTATGAAAATAAAAGTGGATCTTTTCAGCAATATTTATCAATTATTGGAAACGACAATTATTCTTTTAATTTTTAGTATAAATTATTTTTTCCCTAAATATCAATGGTGTATTTGAGAATAGCTCAATGTTACAATGCCTTATGCGATGTCATTGCGAGGATTAAACGAAGTGAATGACGAAGTAATCTATATACTACCTTTTTCTTCCTCTAACTAGAAGTATCGGAATATGTGTATAATGTTTTATTTTATCTGAAATACTCCCAAAAATGGCATCACCAAAAAATTTATGCCCATGGGTTGCGAGGGCAATTAAATCCCATTTGTTCTCATTAATCTTCTTAAGAACTTCTTCTTCTGGTTCACCTTCACTATAACTAGAATCAGTTTCAATACCCTCAGCCTCAAGCATGCTTTTGGCTTGTATTAGACAGTTTTCTGTTTTTTTTAGCAGGGCCCTCTGCTGATCTATTGTGTGGGCGTGTACTGCATGATAGAGATGTACATGAGATTTATGGATTTTCGCCAAATTTTTTATATGCTCTAAAACAGCTTCATCATAATCCGAACAATCAAGAAGTAAAAGGATATTGTCATACATTTTATTAGCCTCTTTGTGGTTGAATTGTACTGTATAAAAGATAAATATTCAAGAATATAACAACAGCGGAGACCACCATTGCAAGTATAAACTCAGTGTTGCTACTCTTTAATTTCCCCATTGCCTTTTCATTTTTACAGAGAATAAGCAGCGGAATAAGGGTAAAAGGTAGTTGAAGGCTTAGTATAACCTGACTAAAGATTAAAATTTTAAAAGGATCAAAACCCATCAGTATAATAAAAAACGATGGTAAGGCAGTTATAAATGTAGCAATTTTGTAAAGAGTGGTTTTCGGGTCCTCAGGCTTCCCAAGAAAAGCCGTTATTACGTTAACTTCTGCCATAGATGAAGTTATGGATGAGGATACTCCTGCGAATACAAGTGCTATTGCAAAAAGTAAACCTGCCAGATTGCCTGCGAGGGGTTTTAGAGTGTCAGAAGCCTGCTGGATGCTGTCCACAACAACACCATTTTTAAAAAATACAGCAGCAGCGACTATGATCATTGAAGAATTAACTGCCCATCCGAGGGTCATTGCTAATGTTGTATCGAGTTTTTCATAATGAAGCAGTTTTAGTTTTTCTTCGTCAGTTTTTCCCCAGTTCCTGCTATGGATAACATTTGAATGAAGAAAGATATTGTGGGGCATTACAACAGCTCCTAGAATACCCATCGCTATATAAATATTGCTTTGACTTATCTTAGGAATGACTATAGCTGTAGCGATTTTACCCCATTCCGGATTAACAATGAATATCTCTATAAGATAACAAATGGATATTATTCCAAGAAATGATAGGATGTATTTTTCAAGTTTATGATATCTTTGAGTAACAATAAAAAATACCTCAAGGATTACCGTTATAAGAGCACCAATCCAGAGGGGAACTCTGAATAAAAGCCTAAATCCAATTGCTCCTCCTAAAAGTTCAGCGACATCAGTTGCAACGCATGCAAGTACGATTGTAATTCCTATTAATGTTGAGAGTACTCTCGGGAATCTTTCTCTGATATTGGCAGCAAGGGACATTCCTGTTGCGATCCCCACTTTGGCTGACATATTTTGAATCAATATGAGCATAAGGGTGCTCAAGGTAATTACCCATAGTAGGTCATATCCAAACTCCGAACCGCCAGCAATATTTGTAGCCCAGTTACCCGGATCGATGAAACCTACTGTTACAAGAAATCCAGGGCCTAAAAATCTAAGTAGTATTTTAAAAAGATTTTTTTTCTCTGCGTGCATATTTACTTTAACTATCCTTTTATATTTTTATCGTAAATAGTCAGAACAATATAAAAGTTAATAAATTGTGATTTACCTTTTATCTTTGATTCGATATTAATTTGTATTTGATATTATCCTCAAGCTTTAAATTACCATTGCATTCAATAAAGCTTGCGATCTTTCCCTCTTTCATAACCGAGCTTTTTGGTCCGTAAAATAGCCCAGAACCAATCGTTATCATCTGAATTATAGTCTCTTATTTTTGCCATAAGGGTATAATTTTTTAGTTTATTATCGGGTGTGTAATTCTCTTATATTATTCTTTTTCCATGTGAAGCAATCCGATTCTTTATAGCTAGAGACTCTATAAGGTTTGAGCTGACATAAACCTTATGGAATTCTCTGTGTGGAGCTTCCCCTGATTGAAATCCCTTATGTTGGGCCAGTATGGATACTTTTAGTATTTTGTTTCCAAAGTAATTCTTTTCCACGGTCTTTTTCCTGATATTTCTTCTTTTGTTAGTGGAGGTAATTCATTTTTTTTCTTGAATAGTTGTGCATTAGTTAATAGTGACATTATTATGAGAAAAATAATTCAGTGAGCTTATTAATAGTAAGGCTTTGTTATATTCAGGCTCTATGTAGGAAATGACGTATTGTTATTTCTTTATTCCAACATTTTATTCGGTGTGGCATTTAAAATTCAATTTCCTATTTATGTAGTTTTTGTTAAAAGTGTATAGTAAATTAAGTATATATCATAGAAAAATGGGGTTATATAGATGACAGATAATTTTATAAAAAGGTTTAGCGAACAAATTGAGGATGAAAAATCATTATATTTTGATTCGAAAAATGGAATTATAAAGGAACTTCAAACTGGCTCAACTCTGGAATATAGAAATGGATTATATGTTCTACATCTTTATGGAACCCCCTATGAAAGGGGCTATGCACATGGCAAATTATTTAAGAAGCAGATTATAGAATCAAAAATAGCCTTATATTATGGCCGGTTATTGGAAGATCTCTATGAAAGTTCGGATTTTTATGCAAGGCTACCAAAAGTTATTGCCAATACCCTTGAGGATTTAATAAAAAAGATATTTTATGCTCCTCTTGAAAAAATTATTTTTGATGAAACAAAAGAAGAGCTTTACGGAATTGCCGATGCCGTAGGATTTAACAGGCAAATAGCTTTAAGGGGATTTGTAGCGCCTGACCTTATGGAGTTTCTTGCTGCCAGTTTTTTAAAAGGAAAAAGAGAGAGCCTTTACAACTATTATTTAGGTGGATGCAGTGGTTTGTTTGTAAGAAAAACAGCCCTTAAAAAAAATCAGAAGGCACTTTTTGCCAGAAATATGGATTTTCCTGGGGCAGTTGTATGGAAGTATCCTGCAATTCTATTTAATCACCCAACTGAAGAAGTGGATATTCTTGTAAAAAATGGAGATAATAGATTTAAAAGGGTAAAAAGGAAAAAACAGGAGTACATGTACATATCTACTGCGGGATTCCCCGGAACCGGGCTTACAGGATACAATAAATCTGGTATAGCAATAGGGGCATTTATGTGTCTTTCTAAGGCACTGTCAAAGAAGCTACCGCTAACCATGGACTATAATCACTATCTATTTACAAGGGCAGAATCAATTGAAGGTATTATACATCTTATAAAATCTGAAAACTTTCGTTCAGCTTCGCCTCATACAGTACTGTTTGCAGATAAAGAACAGGCTGTTTCAATTGAAGTGGATAGTAAAAGAGCTGTAACTAGAGGTATGGATGATGATCTGGATGTTCATATACAAACGAATCATTTTTTAAGCCCAATTACAAAGAGGGATGAAATTGAATTTCCACTTGAAAGGGAGCATACGGTAGGAAGGTACAGGCTTCTGGAAAATGCTGTAGAGGATAACTACGGGCAAATTGATGTTAGAAGAATGATAGATCTAATTACATCAAATCTTAATTTGGTAAGTGGGACAACCCATTTGTTGGGGGCTGATTTTCCTGCTCAGTTAATTACACTGACATCTGTTGTTTTTCAAATGGAAACTGGTAATTTCTGGGTTGCTGAGGGCAGGCCACCAGGACTTCACTATAATCGTTATGTTGGTTTCAATTTTTATGATGAGATGAATCAAAATAAAAGAAAAAGAAAAATCCACGCTTACAAAAGGTCTATAAAACCTGTAATAAGAGGGACTAAGTTTAAGATTGTAACTGAAAAAATGAAGAGGTCCTTATGGTATGTAACTCTTTCGCAGGAAAATTTAAAGCTAGGAAAGTTGAACGATGCAATAAAAGATATGGAACAGGCCAGAAGGCTTTATGATGATCCAGGATATAGATACATTTATGGAGTACTTCTTTTGATGGCAGATAGATTGGAGGAGGCCCTTAAAGTTCATAAGGATTTGTACGCAAGTTTCAGGTTCCCACCAGTTAAGACAAGCGCTTTGATACTATGGATTGGTAGAGGATATGACCTGATGGGGCAGAGAAGTAATGCTATCTCAATGTATGAAGAGGGGGTGAATGATAGTGCAGTTGTCCCGCACTTAAAAGAAGTCTTTGAATATTCATTAAAAAGACCATTTACAAAAGAAAAGCTACCAAAATCAATTGACTATTATCTTATGGGTCCATTGGAGTTTTTATAGTCTCAGAAAATAAAATTATTGACTTTACCATATATAAGGTTTTATTCATTTGAATAATAATTTTTTACCGGTATTTATTGGTGTTTTTAATAACAATATTTAAATTCTAAGACGAAGCAATCTATATATTTAGCAATATTTTTCTAGGAGGTTGATTTTAGTATGTTTAAAAAGGTAACTATTTTGATGATATTGGGAATATTTATATTGAATCCTTTTATAATCAAGGCGCAAAATCTGGACTTTCTAGAAGTAGTGAAAAAAGGAACTCCTCAACAAGTAAAAAAAGAAGTAATAAAAGTTAAAGACATAAACCAAAAGGATATGTTTGGAATGACCCCACTTATGCTTGCGGCAGGGCTTAATAAAAATCCTGATGTTATAGATATATTGATAAAGAGGGGAGCGGATATTAAAGCCAGGGATATGTATGGTAAAACAGCTCTCGACTTTGCGGCAAAGTATAATATGAATCCTTTTGTGGCTGAAAGATTGATAAAGAATGGAGCTGATGTAAATGCAAGAGATAATAAAGGCTTAACACCAATTATGTATTCAGTAAGATACAATAGAAATCCTGAAGTGACAAAAATTTTAATTAAATATGGTGCAGATGTAAATGTGAAAGATAAACTCGGGATTACTCCTTTAATGGAAGCAGTTACAGGTAGCCGTGATCCTGTTATCATTAATTTGTTAATTGATAATGGTGCAGATGTTAATGCAAGTGATAGAAACGGGATAACACCATTGATGAGAGCAGCAAGTAATAATGATAACCCTGAGATTATTAAGTTGTTGATTGATAAAGGGGCAAAGATTAATGCCAGGAGTAAGGATGGCTATACAGCGTTAATGAGAGCAGCAGGGGCTAATAAGAATCCGGAAATAACAGAAATTCTTATTGAGAATGGAGCAAAGATTAATACGAAAAATAATTCTGGAGCTACTCCTCTAATGAGAGCCGCAGGATTTAACAAAAATGAGAAAGTAACAGAAATATTGATAAATAATGGAGCAAGAGTGAATGAAAAGAGTAATGATGGTGATACAGCTTTAATGTTTGCTGCAGGTTATAATGAAAACTCTAGAGTTACAGCGATATTGATAGATAATGGGGCTGATGTTAATGCAAGGAATAAGTATGGATATACGCCACTGATATTAGCAGTTAGATATAATAAAAATCCTGCCACTATTAAGATACTTTTGGATAATGGAGCAGATGTTACTTTAAAAACCAATACAGGAAAAACAGTTTATGATTATATAGAAAATAACTCCAGGCTTAGGGGAACTAAAGTTTTAAAAATGCTTAAACATAGTAAAAAATAATATAAAGATTAATAAATTGTTTAAAATTAGATAAAAGGATAATTATAAAATGCCTAATAGAAATGAAGATGAAAATAAAAAAGATGATTTAAAAAAATCGATTGAAAAACTAAATAAGGAGCATAATCTACTTTCTGCAGATCTTGTTGAGAAAAGAAAGGCTCTTAAAAGTTTTATTTCTGACCTTGAATACCATGTTGATAATCCTGAAGATAAAGAGCATTTAGAAAATGTTATTAAAACGATTCCAGAACTTATAAAAATGTTCGAGGTAAAACACCCCGGAATAACTGATTTATTAAATAAAATTTCAATGATATTAAGTAATATGGGAATATAAGATTTTTATAAATTTGAGGTATATCTAATATTATTTATGTGCTTGAAAGGATTATCTATTGTATTGTGAAAATTAAAATTATTTATATTACCATATAAAATTTATCGTTTTTTTAGTGGAAATTTATAGAAAATGGTGTACAATTATTATCGGAGTTTTCGTTTATTTTAAAAGAATAGGCGAGTTAACCTTCAATTATAATATAAACCTTGCTTTGCCTGTTCATTTTATACCTATAAAAAGTTATGTTTAAGTATCCATAGTTATTTTGTAATTTTGATTAAATATAAGATATTGTTACTAAATACAACAGAGAATGCTGGTACAAAAGAGAGAGGGATAGCTTTGCTGGATCATGATTTTTATGAATAATACCTTAAATCATGTTATAAAGATATATAATTTTAATGAATGAAACTTTAGTTGTGCTTAATTTAAATCTCTTCACACCCGTTAAGTATTGTTATGAAAATTAAATATATAGCTAATGCGTTTATTCCTTTAGTCCTCACTTTAATAATACTACTGTTACAAGGATGTGGTAGTAGAAAAGATATATTAAATATTGCACTAACTCAAAAGGATAAAATACCTCAAATTCTTTTATATGACCCGGAGGATGGGAATCTAAATGTTCCATTAAATACGAGAATAAGTGTTGTTTTTTCGAAATCCATGGATAGGGAATCTGTTGAATCTAATTTTAGCTATTCGTATAACGATAAAACCTATGGTAAGAATTCTGGATATTTTGATTGGAATGATGATAATACAGGATTTATTTTTACTCCTTCGGAAGATTTTCCTGCATATACAGATGTTTTTGTTACAATCACAAATGATGCAAAATCTTCAGAAAATATTAATCTAACAAACGATTTGACATGGAGTTTTACCACCTCAGATAGTGATGATTTAACCCAGCCACATGTATCGAGTGTAACTCCTTTTGATGGAACTCTGGTTGAAACAGATCAATATATAAGCATTAGCATTACCTTTAATGAAGCAATGTTAAAAGGTACTGTTGAGAATTCCTTTTATATTCAATCCGATGATGGGAATGATTTTAGAGATAATAATAGCGGATATTTTATGTGGAATGGGAATGAAGTAACATACTACCCGAATGAACCATTAAATGAGAATAATCTCTATTATATTTATCTTGATAAAAATGGTAACATTCCTTGGGACCTTGCTGGCAATGGCCTGACTTCCTATACTGCTGTGAGTTTTTATACTAATAGTGATGAAATTTTTGTTTCCTTAAGTGGAGATGATACGAGTAACTATGGTACAAACAGGTACTCACCATTTAAAACAATAGCAAAGGCAATTGATTATGCTAAGAACAATGCCCGGTATAGTGTAATTAATATTGATTCAAATAGTTACACTGAATCTATCTCTTTGGATACAACCGATTATAACGGAATAACAATTAGAGGAGGTTGGAATACCGATTTTACATTTCAGGATGGAACTACTACGATAAGTGATAGTGCTAATGATTTTGTTGTTACAATTAACAATTGTAGCGATATAACATTGGAAAATATAAAAATTGATAGCTCAACCACTACTAACACAAATCAGAATGGTGCAATAAGTGTTGACACATGCCAGAATATTGTTTTAAATAATTTGACCCTTAATGCAAGTACCAGTTCAGGGAGTTCAACTTATGGTTTGTGTGTCGATGATTCAAGCGTTACAGTAAATAATTGTACTATTAACGGAGGAGCAAGTACCACTGATAAAAATTGTGGTGTTTATTTAATTGGGTCTTCGGATCAGAGTGTAATTAGAAATAGTAGTATTACGGGTGGTAGTGCCGGTGAGATTTATGGTATTTATATAGATGGATGTTCGCCAACTATCGAAAATAACCAGAGTATCTCGGCTGGATCCACAAGTGGTAATCCATCATATGGTATATATATTACAAACTCGGCATCACCTGTAATAAGGGATAATCATTTCATCGATGGCGGAGATAATAGCGGGGATGATACTTTTGGATTATGGGTAGATAAAAATTCAACACCCTCTATTTATAGATGCGCTATTATAGGTGGTAGCGAAAATGGAGGTGGGCACTATAATTATGGTATTTACTATGATAATGCAAGTGATGATACGGCTGGTGGGATCTTAATGAATAATTTTATTTTTGGTGGTAGTTTAAATACACAAAATAGTAATGAATGCCATGCTATACATATAGTGCGGTCAAATATTGAAATATTAAATAACACAATTAACGGTTTAGGTAGTAATGGTACAGGGCACAGATATGCAATATATGGATTTCATACAGATTCTTTAATTATTAATAATATTATCATAGGAGGAAATAGTACTGTTGAAAATTATGGTATTTATCTGAACGATGTCTCAAGCTCTAATACGGCTAATGAACCATGCATTTTTAATAATGTTTTTGATAAAGATAAATGTAATGATTATTTAACTGATGGTGTGAATAATAAGGGAAATGATATTGATTCAAATGTCAATAATTTTACATATTTTACCTGTCAACCAGAGTATAATGTTGAATACACGAGTACTGATGGAGTAACCTATGTTAATGAATCAAACTATGATTACCACATTTCTACTGATGATAATAATTTAATTAAAAACCATGGTTTTAGTAGTAGTAATTCTAACTACAGTACTTTCAATTATATTTATGATAATACAGAAGCCCTCTATGACATTGATGATGAACCTCGACCGTCGGATTACAGTAAGATAGACCTCGGTGCAGATGAGTTTGCCCCGTGAGAGGAGCTTAAAATCTTTGCTGTAAATAAAAGTTCCCCTGACGTTATTGCGAGCATAGAAAACCAATCTCGGTTTGTTGCTTTTACCGGCGTCATTGCGAGCGAGCCAAAACCATTAATTTACGCTGATACTTTTTTGGAGTGACTAATTTGACTTTTCGGTATTAAGATTGAGCAGAGCGACCTAATTATCAAATATCCCTTCTAACTCTTCCTCATGCTTAATCAGCTTCTTTAAAAATCTGCTGTATACCCAACTCCCAGGTACACCCCCTATACCTTTCTCTACTTTAAATCCACACAACTGCCGCAATTGCCCATTCCGTTTTAGCTCTCGCCTTAGACTCTCTATAGATTTGTGCTCATATATCACACCTGCCAATAT
>QNBN01000060.1 GCA_003645695.1 Spirochaetota bacterium
AAAGGTTTTCAAGTATTTTAAACCAGATTATATAATTATTACTGGTTTTATTGATGGCAATCTTATGAGTTCGAGTAGTTTAAGAGAGGATAATGAAAGAATAGTTAAAGCTGTTAAAGCTATTAAGAAGATTCATACGGATGCTGATTTTATATCAAGATTTGTGATGTTTAATAAGTTTAGGGATTATATAGCAATCGTTAAAAAACATAGTATGAAACTACCAGAAGGATTCATAGATGCAAAGCGTGTGGTGGAAGATATAGAAAAGATTTTTTGGGAAAAAGACTCTAAATTAGTACCCTGTCATAATGATCTTCTTGCTGAGAACTTTATTGAAACAGGTGATACTATGAGGATTATTGACTGGGAGTTATCAGGGATGAATGATCCATGCTTTGACCTTGGAGATTTTTCTGTTGAAATTGGTTTTAATGAAGATCAGGACAGGCTTATTATTGAAACATACTTTGGGGAATTCAGAGAGAATCAGTTTTGTTGGCTGAATATTTACAAGTATATGGCTGATATTTTATGGACCTTGTGGGCAATTATTCAGCATAACCTTTCTGATATTAATTTTGATTACTGGGAATACGGGATGAATAGGTTTAATAGAGCAATGAATGCAATAAATTCAGAAAGTTTCAGATACTGGAGAAAAAATTTATAGAAAATATTAAAGAAAGTAAAATATATAGCTTCGCCAGGCCAGAGGATGCATATATTAAAAATACTAGGAAATATGATAGATAGAACCTATAAATTTTGATATCTATTTAAGGTTTTATTCATTAAAAATTACGGTTTTTTGTACCATAGTTTATGATTAATTAGAATACAAAAATATTCAAGGACATTTAAATATAATTTTTTATAGGTATAAAACGAATAGGCAAACCTAGTTTTTTATTATGATTGAAAGTGCACTTGCCTATTATTAATAAAAAATTATAAAGTTTATTAATTTTTTTTATTGACAGCAGATTTTACAAGGTGTATAAATAGCTATATAGATATGTAATAAACTGGAGGCAGCAAAATGGGAGAGTTAAGATTTGCAAACTCAAGCAATGGGCTTGTTCATAAGAAACTTGAAAAAGGTGATTTATCGAATGATTATATCTTCGATAAAGCCCAGCAGATTGTAAAGAAGGCAAATGAAAATGGTCTTCTATTGAGATTATTAGGGGCAACTGCATTTATATATCATTGTCCTGCACATGCATATCTATATAAGAAGCTAAATAGAAGATTGACAGATGTAGATGTAGTAACCTACAGCAAGTTTAAATCTACAGACATTGAAAAAACATTTAAAGATCTGGGATTTGAAAAGCAACGCCACTATATATGGCATGCTGAATCAAGAGAGATTTACTACAATGAGGATGGACTTTTTGTAGATGTTTTTCTTGATGAGTTAAACTTTAGCCATGTTATCGATTTTAGAGGAAGATTGGAGCTGGATGATCCAACAATCACTATCGAAGATCTTCTCTTTGAAAAACTCCAAATCCATGATATTACAGAGAAGGATTTTAAGGATGTTATTATCCTCCTGCTCGAGCATGAATTCGGTTCAAAGGATGATAGAGAGGAGTTAGATACCAATTATATTGCAAAGGTTTTAGCTAATGACTGGGGATTTTACTACGATGCAACAAATAACTTGAAGAAAATCGCAGATTTTGCATCGAAGTTTGAGCTTTTGAAAGACGAGGAAAAAGCCAAGGTAAAAGACAAGATAGATCGACTTTTGGATATAATTGAGGGAGAACCCAAGAGTAAAAAGTGGTTAAGAAGAGCAAAGAAGGGCATAAAGAAAAAGTGGTATAATGAAGTTGGGGATATCCAACAGGGGGTTTAGCTTTATAAAAATTATAGAGGGAGGCTAAATTGTTTGGCAAAAAAAAATCCAGAGGAGATAAAAAGAAGAAGTTTGAATTTACAAAGCTGTTCTATGCTACCGATGTTCATGGTTCGGAGAGGACTTTCAAAAAGTTTGTTAATGCAGGAAAGATGTACGGTGTTGATGTTCTTGTATTAGGAGGTGATGTAACCGGTAAATTACTGGTACCAATAATCAAGGATGGAGATAATAGCTTTCATGCCACGGTAAGCGGGGTGAGAAGGGAAATCCATTCTGAAGAAGAACTTGAGAATCTTAAATCTATGATTTCAGATCTCGGTTTTTATTATGAAATTATGGATATTGATAGGTACAATGAGCTAAAAGATAAACCTGAAGAAGTTGAGAATATATTTAAACAGAAGGCAAGAGAGAGGCTTATCCATTGGATAAACTTGGCCGAAGAGAGGCTTTCAGATACAAATCTTAAATTATTTATGACCGGTGGGAATGATGATGATGAATGGGTCGTTCATGTTATAGAGGAAAATCAAACGGGGCATATTGTCAATCCGGAAGGCAGGATTGTAAAGGTAGATGATATTCACACCATGGTGAGCCTCGGGTTTAGCAATCCTACTCCATGGAATACACCAAGGGAAGTAACTGAGGAAAAACTTTCAGAACTGATCGAAGAAACTATCAAAGATATTGATGATTTTTCCAATGTAATCTTTAATTTTCATGCACCGCCTAAGGATTGCACACTGGATTTAGCTCCAATGCTCGATACCTCTACAGACCCACCCACTCCTGTAGTTAAGGCGGGGCAATCTGTTATGATTGGAGTGGGAAGTTCAGCGGTGAGAGAGGCAATAGAAAAATACCAGCCTCTTTTGGCTCTGGTTGGACATATCCATGAATCAAGAGGAGTTGTGAAAATTGGAAGAACCACGGTTGTAAACCCCGGCAGTGAATACGGTGAAGGTATTTTAAGAGGCATAATTGTAAATATTCAGGACAATAAGGTTTTGAGCTATCAGATGACTTCCGGATAATTCTATTAAAAATAAAATAGTTATTGCGTTAGTTTATATATTATTGTAGAATTGCAATGCATTCGAAAGGAGGTGAAGAAATTTAATTTTTATTTTTTGATCTTTGGTAAAAACTATTAAAGAAGGAGGTTTTTATGGCAACCCAAGAAGTATTTACTCGTAAGTCTTCAGGTTTAGTCAGGGTCATGTCGCCATTTTCGGCCTTTGTTTACAATGTACTTACAATGGGATTGATTTTTCCGTGGGTGTTTTTACAGGCTCCGGCAGCTTTTCCCGGTTCTAATCTATGGTTAGGAATTTTAATCTGTACATTTTTTCAGACCTTTGTTTCTTTTGCAATAACATTCCTTGCAGCGGCAATGCCAAGAAGTGGTGGCGATTACATCTTCCAGAGCCGTATCCTTGGCGGGGCTACCGGGTTTACGTCCGTTATGAGCGGTTTCGTAATCTGGATTCTTCAGTGGGTGGCTCTCTCCGGATGGCTATTTTCAACATTGGGGCTTGCACCTATGTTTTTATCCCTTGGGGTAAAGCTAAACTCTCCAGCCCTTCTTAATTTTGGACTGTGGTGTCAGAGTGCAGCTGGCGTAATTGTTATATCGGTTGTGCTTGCAGGTTTCACAGCATGGTTTCTGGTAACAGGATTCAAGAACTATGTAGTAGTACAGTGGTTCTTATTCGGTGCTGTTATTTTAGCATTCATGATTGTTCTTGTAGTTCTCGCAGCAACAAAAACACATATATTCGCTCAGAAGTTCAATGCTTTTATGGCCGAGCTTTACAGGATGGAGGGGCAAAAACCTGTAGGGGATGCCTATAATGCAATTATTAATGAGGTTAAGGCTACTGGTTTCAACGTAAAACCTGCCTTCAGTTTGCTGGCGACTCTTGGAGTTGCTCCTATTGCATGGACGAGTCTCCAGTGGGCTACATACTCCGTTGAACAGGGCTCAGAAATTAAAAATGCTGATAGTTTTAACAATCAATTCTGGATTCTGGTTGGGTCGCTTTGGTTTACGGGAATTCTTCTTGCTCTTCAGGGATACTTTTTCCAGAAGGCAGTGGGACAGCAGTTCTTAGTTGCTGCATCAGCTGAGTACTGGCCCTATACGGAGGTAGCGACCTATACTCTTGGAGATATACAACCATTCCCGAGTATACTGGTTATGGCAATTTCAAGCCCCATTATTATAATACTGATAGGTATTGGATATATGGCTAACTCATTTCAGGTAACATGTAACTGCTACATTGGAATGACAAGAAATATGGTGGCAATGGCTCTTGATAGAACATTACCGGAATGGGTATCGAGAGTACATCCGAGGCTTCATACCCCGGTTAATGCACACCTTGCATATTTTATTGGCTCTATATTCTGGATACTGGCTTACAATCTAATCCCCGTCTGGGGAACATGGACCCTGGGGGTGTCCTTTGCCTGTGGATATGTATTTGTTCTTTCGGCTCTATCAGCAGCTCTCTTTCCGTATAAAGCACCTTCTATTTTTCAAGCATCTCCTGGTGCTAAATATGGGAAACTTGTTGTATGGGTCGGTACAATAGGATTTATATTTGCAGGTGCGATGGTTGCATCTTTTATATTTGTTGAACCTCTTGGGTTAAGCTTTATAGCACCAGGTGGATGGAAACCTGCTCTTCTTGTAATTTTAATTATTCTGGGTTCGTACTTCTGGTATGTCGGAACAAAGGCATACCATGCCAAGAGAGGAATTGATATAACTCTTGCTTTTAAAGAGATACCACCTGAGTGAAAAAATAGTAAAAATTCTTATGTGATATTAAAAGCCCCCTACTATGGGGGCTTATTTTTTTATTTACTTTATAAAGAGTTCCGATAATGTTATTGTACAAACCTCAGGGGGAATGTTGATGAGAAGAGTTATGATCTATGGAGCTGGAGAAGCAGGAAGAATGGTTTTAGCAGAAATCAGGAGGCACAGAGAAGATGAATTTCAGGTTATAGGATTTTTTGATGACGATCCTTCTAAAAAAGGTAAACTGATAGATGGATTAGAGGTTTTTGGAGGAATGGATAAAATTAGAGAATTGATAAAAAGATATAGAATAAATGAAGTTATTATTTCCATGCCTTCAATATCAAAAAAGGTTATTAAAGAGATAGTAGCTCACTGTAAGGCAGAGAGGGTATCGGTTCTAATTGTACCTTCAACTATGGAGATTATTAGAGGTACAGTTAGATATGATCAGATTAAAAAGCTGGATCTTTCGGACTTGCTTGAAAGGGAGGAAATTAATCTAAATAAAGAGCGAATAATGAACTACATCGAGGGAAAAAAAATACTGGTTACCGGAGCAGCAGGATCTATTGGAAGTGAAATTGTAAAAAAGCTTCTTGATTTTAATCCGGCCGAAGTCATAGCCCTTGATATAAATGAATCCGGCTTATTTTATCTGTTGCAGGATATAGGATTTAACTCCCTATCAGGGACAAAAGTAATTCCTGTAATTGGTGATATTAAGGATAGGGTTTTTTTAGAAGGGATATTTGAAAACTACAATCAGGATATCGTGTTTCATGCTGCTGCATACAAACATGTCCCATTAATGGAGGTTAGTCCGAGAATAGCATTTATTAATAATGTAATTGGTACATTGAATCTTTTAGAAGTTTCATTGAAAGCAGGGTTGGAAAGGTTTATTGGAATATCTACAGATAAGGCTGTTTATCCGCTTTCCGTGATGGGTAAAACAAAAAGATTGACTGAACTATTGATAAAGGCCTTTTCAAAGAAGGGATTAATGGGGTGTAGCGTAAGGTTTGGTAATGTGTTGGGGAGCAACGGAAGTGTGGTAAATATATTTAATGAACAGATTAAGCATGGCGGTCCAGTTACAGTAACATCCCCTGAAATGGAGAGATTTTTTATGACTGTGAATGAAGCTGTGAACCTCGTTATGGAGGCTGGAAGTATTGCAGAAAATGGGGATGTATATGTGCTTGATATGGGAGAGCCAATAAAGATAAAAGATCTGGCTGAAACCCTTATAGCTCTTTCAGGATATATCCCTGGAGTGGATATCAAACTGGAATACACCGGAATCAGACTTGGGGAGAGAATTAAGGAAAGGCTTTTTCATGAGGAGAGCCCTGTTGAGAAAAGTGAATTTGATGGGATCTATGTAGAAAAAAACTCCGTGGTAGAGTCTGATTTTATTGATAAGGTAAAAATGTTATATGATAAAATCTATATTGTTAATGAAAATGAAATTATCAATTCTATGAATAATCTGATATCCCTTTATTCTAATATCCCTGTTAAGTGTGAAGTTGCTGTGTGATTAAAAAATATTTTTAAATCCTGTACAATATTTGTTGACAATTTAAATACATTAGTTAGTCTTTATTACAGGGATATTTGTTAATGCTGGGAGAGGAAGATGCGTAATTCAAAGGATTTTAATGATGAAGGATTCGTAGATTTTGAAGATTATGATGATGATGATCTCTTTTATGAAGATGAGAACTACATAGAGAAAACATTCGTATGTGAGGATTGTGATTTTCGGTGGACGGAGAAGATAAATCTAAACAACAATGATTACCCAGATTATGAAGACGAACTAGGAGAAACTCACACATGCCCAATGTGTGGATCGAATAACGTTTCAATATACTGAGATGATATTTACTTTCAAGAAGTTTGCGCTTTTGTGAGCAGATGAAGATACATAAAATTCCAGTTTGGAGCTATTGTAAACTTTTAGCTCTATTTTACTCTATTTTAAATTGAATACATTTACGTATAAAGCTTATAAATCTTTCTCAAGAAATGTTTATACTCTACAGCTTGGATTTTAACCTTTTAATTGTATAAGATCCTTTTATAAAAGTGGTTCTCGTCCTTCAAAGCAAAACAATGAACTCTTTAAAATGTATAGAATTGCGGATTTCTCGCCTTAATGAGTAAAGAATCAAAATGACAGTACTCTGCCTTTTGAAGGGAACTTATGTTTTATTCATAAATATTAGGCTTTTTTGTACACGTTATTCTGACCTGGCGAAGTAATATCTTTTGTTTTTTTTGTACCAGATTTTATTTATATTAATATAAACTAAAGAAACATTCGTAACTTTGTGTAATTTTTTTATATAAATGTCATTCCGGCTGGAGAGTTGGAATATTATAATGCATAAAGAGTCTAGTTTTGTGAGTGGTTAAGAGAACATTTAGATTGATTTAGTTATTAAAAATATATTGAGTTTTATTTAATGCGGTAAATTGGGGATATTGTAATGGCTCGTTTTTATATTGAAACCTACGGATGTGAGATGAATAAGTCAGATTCTATTGATATAGATCTCGCCTTTGAACATAAGGGGTATAAACCTGCAGAGAAACCGGAGGATGCTGATGTTGTTGTTATCAATACATGTGCTGTTAGGCATAATGCAGAAGAAAGAATACAGGGAAGAATCGGGTATTATAAATCACTGAAAAAGAGAATAAACAAAAAACAAACATTGGTGGTTACTGGCTGTATGGCACAGGAATGGGGTAAATCCCTTATTGAGAAATATGATAATATTGACATAGTAACAGGTACTTACCATACCCTTGATATACCTGACCTGGTTTTGAAATATCAGTATAGTAGAGAAAAGTTAGTTAAGATTGATAAAGATTCCTATGAATTCTCAGGTTTTAAAGGAGAAAGGGCATTAGGTTTTTCAGCCTGGGTAAATATCATTAAGGGGTGCAGTAATTTTTGTAGTTACTGCATAGTACCTTATCTTAGAGGGCCGGAACAGAGTAAACCTCATGAAGAGGTTATTGATGAGGTTACGCGTTTAGTCAATAATGGAGTAGTTGAGGTTACTCTATTGGGTCAGAATGTTAATACATATGGAAAGGACAACGGGGACATCAGTTTTATTGAACTTCTGGAAAAATTAAATAAGATTGAAGGGCTTAAATGGATTAGATTTTTAACCTCACATCCCAAAGACTTCGATGTAGAGGATATTAGACGTATTGCCTCTCTGGATAAAGTATGCAAACAATTTCACCTACCTATGCAGAGCGGCTCGGATAGAATTCTTTCAATGATGAACAGGAGATATACAATAAAGGATTATCTTAGGTTGATAGATGCAATTAAAAAATACAATGAGAAATACTCAATTACCACGGATATTCTTGTCGGATTTCCGGATGAAACCGAAGAGGACTTTCAGCACACGCTGGATATTGTTAAAAAAGTAGAGTTTGATGATGCCTTTATGTATCGTTATTCAGATAGACCATTGACGAAAGCATCTAAAATGGGTAATAAGGTGGATAAAGAGATAGCGAAAAAAAGATTGGAGGAATTAATAGATATTCAAAGAAAAATCTCATACAAAAAGAATAAAATGGAAATTGGCGATACTATTGAGGCTCTGATATATAGAAAAAGCAAAAAGAATAAAGATGAATATCTCTGTAAAACAGCGAACGGGAAAATGGTGGTTGTTGAAACTAAGAAGCCTGAAGGTAGTTTTATAGAAATATTAATTTCCGGAATTTCTGGTAATACCTTGAGGGGGAGAGAGATTTCGATTAAAGAGGAGTTAAGGATATAGAGATTGTGAGATGTATTTATGAATCGTAATTGTTTATCTTCAGCTACTTCTATAACTATCTTGTCGTTGGTGTTTTTTTTATTACTATTTACAATATCAAAGCCAATAAGCGCAAAGGATTCTCCTGAAAATGGGTACAATTTGAACATAACCTTTCTTCCTGTTGATATTGTTGATGTATATTTCCCCTTTGGTAAACTATACAGGATACCAGAAAATTCAAAAATTTCAGATTTTTTAACTAAAGCTGATAGATATAAGCTTTCAGGGGATTTTCGCCAGGCTTATAAATACTATAGCTATGCATTCCAAAGGGTGAAAAACACCCCTGCTGCTCCATATATACTATTTAAAAGAGCCTACACGGTATCGGAGGAAAGAATATTTATAAAGGAGTTAAAAAATATACTGTCAGAATATCCCAATTTCCCATTAAAGACCGCTGTTAGCTTTGAGCTGTCGTTATTTTTATATCTAAACAACCTCTATAAAGAGGCCAATTATTATGTTACTTCTATTGTTGAAAATAATGAGTCCCATTTTTATCCCTATGCACTGACACTTAAAGGTTATATTTGCCTTAATGAAAAGAATTATGAAGAGGCAATCCATTACTTTTTCAAGTCGATAGCCAGTATGAGAGAAATATTATCATGCAAAGAATATGAAATGCAGTTGATGAACAATTACCTTGGATTAGCAATTTGTTATTACAGAAATAGTGATTTTAAAACGTCCGAGGTTATCCTAAAAAAGATTTATGGAACATCAAACATTGCAGTAGTAAGGGAGAAAGCTCTTTTTTATCTTTATAAGATATTTAAGGAGAGCAATAGAAAAGAGCTGGCAATACTATGTCTCAAAAATTTTAGAAATAATTATCCTGAGAGTCTTTACTTTCTTGAAATAAAAAATGAAAACAACAATTTAGGAAAAATTCCAGGGCAAGAAATCAGTTTAAATAATGAAAAACTTGGGAAAAAGGATGAATCTATGCTATATGGGATTGATAGTCTGGACGAGTTAATCAAAATTAATGAAAAAACCAGCTCACAATTTAAACAAGATACTGAATATAGTATTAAAAGCGGTTTTTATGTACAGGTAGGTTCGTTCAAATACGAAAAGAACGCTGAAACGGTTGCAGAGAAAATAAGAGAGTATAAATATCAGGTAAATATCTACAAGGGTAATAGTGGAGATGAGATTTACTATAGGGTAAGGGTAGGGCCTTTTGATACAAAAGAAGATGCTTTAAATGTCCTGAATAAACTTAGAAAGAATAATTTCCAGGGCTATGTGGTCAGAAGAAAATAAACCTTTTATGATTTTCGAAAGTTTTAAGTTTCATAACATTTTATTAGAATAAATAAATCGAATTTTAAAGACTCTTGAAAAGGAAGATCTGAGATATGTTCGAAGGCAGTAAGAAAAGCGATTTTAATAACCCTGTTATATCGAAAAAGTTTTCAAAAAGCCAGATTGATAGTATACATATAGCTAATATTGAAGATAATTCTAATAATCTCCGAAATAAGCGTTCAAAAATCCATGATGGCATTAAGCAGAAAGATACTGATAAAGATACCCCGAAAGATACTCCAATGATGAAACAGTATCATTCTATAAAAAAGAATTATAGGGACACGATTCTCCTATTCCGCCTGGGTGATTTTTATGAAATGTTTGAGGAAGATGCTGTTGAGGCTTCCTCTGTATTAAATATTACCCTTACCAGAAGAAATGCGGTAAAGATGTGTGGTTTCCCCTATCATGCCGCGGATAGCTATATATCTAAGCTTTTAAAGTCAGGAAAAAGGGTTGCAATATGTGAGCAGGTTGAAGACCCGAAGTTAGCCAAAGGAATTGTAAAACGTAGAGTTGTAGAAATCCTCTCCCCCGGTATCATAACGAAACCGGAGCTTTTAAACCTTACGGACAAAAACTCTGTTATGCTTTTGTATCCTGAAAATGAGAACGGAATGATTGGGGTTGGATGTTCAATTTGTGATGTTTCTACCGGATACTTTTTTTCAAGATATATTTCAAGTTCAGAGGATGTTCTTGATGAACTTTTAAATGAAATTGAGAGTAATCAGGTGAGGGAACTGGTTATACCTGAGGTTGATATCAACATAATGTCAAATATAACTCAGGTAATTGATAGAATTAGGCAAATCAAAGGTGACATTCTCATTAGAAGATATCCTGATTATCTAATTTCAGTAGAAAAAGGTGAAGATGTTTTAAAGGATCATTTTTCTGTAAGTAGTATTGATGTGTTTGAATTTGAAAATAGAATTGAAATAATATCGGCAGCAATGTTATTGAATTATGTAAAGGAGAACACAGGACAGAGTTTGCATCATATTAGATGGATAGAGAGAAGGGAAAATCAAAATTATCTTATTTTAGACAATTCTACAAGAAAGCACCTGGAGCTTGTTGAAAATCAATCTGATGGAGGAAAATCAGCGACATTATTTGGAGTTCTTGATTATACAAAAACAGCAATGGGCTCAAGATTATTAAAATGGGTAATACAAAATCCAATCAGATCATTAGAAGAAATAAAGAAAAGACAGGATAGAGTAGAGTGGTTTTATAACAATCGTCAGAGTATTGATAAGATAAGGTCCTCTTTGGGAAATGTCCTTGATATTGAGAGAATAGTATCAAAGATTTCTGTGGGTAAAGCGAATGCAAGAGACCTTATTGGATTAAAGAATACCCTTATCAATGCAGAACAGATTTTTGGGTATCTTAATGATATAGAATCTTTTAACGAGTTTGTGAATCAGGACTATGAGCAGAACGATGTTATTTCCCTAATTAATAGAGCCATTGTGGAAGACCCACCTCTATCTATTAAAGAGGGTGGGATTATTAAATACGGATACAATCAAAAGCTTGACGAATATAGAAGAATACGCGATGAAAATAGAGAATGGATCAATAAATATCAGGTTGAGCAGAGGAATAGAACTGGCATTAACAACCTACGGATTGGATACAATAAGGTTATTGGTTACTATATCGAGGTAACAAAGGCCAACCTTCCAAAAGTACCATTGACGTATATAAGAAAACAAACTTTGGTAAATGCAGAAAGGTTTACAACTGAGGAGCTGGAACTTCACCAGGCTAAGCTGAGAGAAGCCCGGGAAATGTCGGATAATCTTGAATATGAGATATTTATGGAGATTTGCCAAATAATTCTAAAAAAGATGGATAAGTTATACAGTATTGCTAATAGCATTGCATCGATTGATCTATTTCAATCGTTTGCTATGGCCGCAATGGTAAATGGATATGTAAGACCTGAAATTGTTGAAGAGAATGTTTTAGAAATAACCGGTGGTAGACACCCTGTAATAGAACGATTTGTAGATGTGGATTTTATAGAGAATGATCTCCATCTTAATAACTCTGATAGACGAATTATGATACTTACCGGCCCGAATATGTCTGGAAAATCTACTTATCTGAGACAAAATGCACTAATAATAATTATGGCCCATATGGGCAGTTTTGTACCGGCAAGTTCGGCAAAAATTGGAGTTGTGGACAGAATATTTTCAAGGATAGGAATGAGTGATAGGCTTATAAAGGGAGAGTCAACTTTTCTTGTGGAAATGATTGAGACATCAAGAATTCTACATTATTCGACCCCTCGAAGTTTTGTAATAATGGATGAAATAGGCAGGGGTACATCGACTTTTGATGGGCTCTCTATTGCATGGTCTGTTCTGGAGTATCTGCTTGATCCGGAATTTTCAGGATGTAAGGTGTTGTTTGCAACACATTATCATGAAATAACAAGTTTGGGAGACAGCTATGGAGTTGTTAATTACAATGCAACCGTAAAGGATTGGGATAACAGGGTAATCTTTTTAAGAAAAATTGTACAAGGTTGTGCTTCAAAAAGCTATGGTGTTGAAGTGGCGAGGATGGCAGGGCTTCCCGACTCTGTAATTAAAAGGGCTAAAGAAATTCTTTCAGATCTCGAAAGCAACTATGGTTCTTATATATCTATGCTTGCTGAACAGGAGGTAAAAAGGCTAAATAAAAAGATAGGAGGTAAGATTAACTCCGAAAGTAATAAAACTATCCTAAATAAAAAGGTAAAAGAAGATGACCTTCAACTTGGACTTTTTCCCTCACCCTATGAGATTATTG
>QNBN01000061.1 GCA_003645695.1 Spirochaetota bacterium
AAAAAGCTTATTAAAAACGCAATATATACTTTCTTAGACTGAATTTCGACTTTTTAATAATTTCCAAAGTTTATGAGTTTTTGTATGCAAAAATAAAAGTTTTTTTAAATCAGGTATTAAAGATTTATTTTAATAGCTTAAATTTACATGATAAAGTGCCATACCAAATAAGCCAACCTTCGGTGGATTATCAATCTAAATTTATAGATTTCTGTACCACTCAATTGATTCTTTAATCCCTTCCTCTGTTGAATAAGGAGGATGATAGTTTAAAAGCTTTTTTGCCTTTTCTATGCTAAAACTGTAGTCTCTGGATGATATTGCGATTCTATAGGGAGTCAGGAATGGAGGCTTCCTGGATCCAAAAAGATTGTAAAAAAAACTCATAAATTTAGCAATTATCATCAGTGGAATAGAGGGGACATTTAACTTTGGTACTTTAGCGTTAAGATTTTTGGCAACAAGTTTTAAAAATTCAATCCATGGTATATCATTGCCATCACTAATATTGAATGCCTCGCCGATGCCTTTTTTGGTTTCACAGGCTAGTTCAGTGGCTTTGCATAGATTTTTGACATAACATGGTGATGTGATTGGTTTCCCACCATTTACAAAACCTATTAATCCTTTTTCAAGAGTCTTAAAGAGTGGTAAAGTAAAAGAAAAATCCCCTGGGCCGAATACATTTGATGGCCTGATTATAATTAATTCAATTTTATCTTTATACTTTGAAAGTTCCATTTCTGCTATTGCTTTTGTTTTACAATAATTATTATTAAAAGGATTAAGTGGTTTGTTTTCCCGGGTATCAATATTGCCATTGAAACCATAAACTACAGTTGAGCTATAATGAATTAATCTTTTAACCCCTGATTCTATAGCTGTCTGGGCTATGTTTAATGCTCCTAAAACATTAGTTTTATAAAACTCCTCATATTTCCCCCAATCAGAGGCTTTACCTGCTGTATGAATAACTATATCTACATCTTCCAGAATATCTTTAATGTTACCATTTATGTCACCGAATCTTAGTTCATAGTTTTTACCTTCCAATCTGGATAGATTTGATGATTTTCTTACCAGGCCGATAACTCTATATTTTCTTAGATTAGAAAGATGGTCCATTAATTTCGAACCAATAAAGCCATTTGATCCTGTTATGAGAATTGCTGATTTTTTTAGCATTTGTTCGATCCTTTAAACTTTAGTAAAAATCAAAACTCTTAAAATATAGTATGGTTAAACTATACAGTTTTGCAAAGAGAGTGCTTATTTATGGTAATACCTAAAATTATTTTCCTTTCTTTTTTGCTTTGTTATGGTTTTAGATCATAATTTATGGTTTTATTCATAAAAATTATGGTTTTTTGTACCAGAATTTATGATTGATTAGAACGGCAAAATATTCAAAGATATTTAAATCTAATTTTTTATAGGTATAAAACAAATAGGCGAACAAAGTCTTTTATTATGATTGAAAGTATAATTGCCTATTTGTATTAAAAACAAACAATTGAATAATTTATCTTTGAAACATCTGGTTAACGGTACAAGACCGGAGTGATAAATAGGCAAGCGAATACTGTAGATTTTGATTGAAAGTTTACTTGCCTATTGCTCATATATCTATATAATATAGTAAAAAATATAGTAAAAATCATAAAATATAAAAGAGGAAAAAATGGGAAAGGTAGAGGTTAGAGAGGTTAAAAATAAGAGGGATCTTAAGAGGTTTTTTGATCTCCCTAAGAAACTTTATAAGAATGATCCTTGTTATGTTGAACCTCTGAGAAGCGAGCTGAAAAAGATGTTTAATGAAAAAAAGAATCCATTTTTTAAACATGCAAGGATACAGTCTTACCTTGCATATAAAAATGGAGAAGTTGCTGGTAGAATAACTACCACTCATAATTGGTTGTATAACGAGTATCACAATGATAAAACAGGGTTTTTTGGCTGGTTTGAAACAGAGAACGATTTAGATGTTGTGAAGGCACTTTTCAATAGCGCAGAGAGCTGGCTTAGAGCTAGAGGTTTAAATAGTTCACTTGGTCCAATGAGCTTCAGTACAAATGATATATCTCCCGGAATTCTTATAAAGGGTTTTGAATATCCACCATATGTAGATATGGCTCATGCCCTGCCATACTATAAGGAGCTTGTAGAAAAGGCAGGTTATGAAAAGGCAATGGATCTGTTGGCTTTCAGAATGCCCATCCACCAGAAAATTGATGAAAGAGTTGAAAAGCTTGCAAAGCGCGTGAAGGAGGAAAAAAACATCAGTATAAGATTTTTTGATCCAAAGCACTACGATAGGGATGTGAATATCTTGAGAGATATCTATAATAGTGCATGGAAGGATAATTGGGGATTTGTACCGATGACTGATGAAGAGTTTGCTGAAGCAGCAAAGAACTTTAACAAAATAAAAATAATTGAACTTGCTCAAATTGCAGAGATAGATGGTAATCCTATAGGATTTTCATTAACAATTCCAAACATAAACGAAGCATTAATCCATATGAATGGGAGATTGTTCCCCTTCGGAGTTTTTAAGTTTTTATACTGGATGAAAAAAGTTAAAGGATTAAGGCTTTTACTTTTGGGTATAAAACCAGAATACCGAAAAAGAGGGGCTGACGTAATGCTATTTTATTATAATATGGTTGAAGGTCAGAAGTTAGGATATACTGAGGGTGAGCTTTCATGGATTCTTGAAATAAATAAACCCATTATAAAGGCAACTCAGTATGTTCAGGGAGAAGAGTACAAGAGATACAGAATCTATCATAAGAAAATTTAAATGGGGTTTTGTGTATGAGGGGAATTATCGTTGGAAGTGCCAACACTGATCTAATTATCCATGTTGATAAACTACCCGCCCTTGGTAATACAGAAGTAGGTCATGGTTTTACAAGAGGTCCTGGAGGTAAAGGAGCCAATCAGGCTGTATGCCTTGCTAAATTAGGGGTTAATACACATTTTATTGGACGTTTTGGTAAGGATGAGTTCAGCAGTCTTCTCATTGAAGATATAAAGAGCTTTGGGCTAAATCTTAAATATTCAGTAATTGACGAAAGGCATCAGGGTGGTGTGGTATTTATTGTTGTTGATAAAACAGGAAATAATACAATGATAGCAGATTTTGGCTCCAATTTATACTTATCCTCTGATGATGTGGGCAATGCTGCAAAGTTATTTGAAGGGGCTGATCTTCTTCTTATTCAGTTTGAGGTTTCTGAGGATGCAAATAAAAAGGCAATTTCCCTTGCAAAGAAAAATGGATGTAAAATAATTTTGAATCCTGCTCCATTTAAGATATTTGATCCTGATATACTTCCTAATATCAATGTTTTAACGCCTAATATGTTTGAACTTAGTCAAATCCTTAATTATCTGAAGGGTCAGAAGGTAGTACCTGAGGATGCAGAGGATATTAAGTTTATAGAGGATGGGGCCAGATTTTTAATTGATAAGGGTGTTAAAAATGTTGTTGTAACCCTTGGCTCAAGAGGTTGTATATATGTTAATGGCAAAGACTCGATGAAATTTGGCACATTTAAAGTTGATCCTGTTGATTCCACAGCCGCGGGGGATACATTTACATCTGCTTTTGCATTCAAATATGTACAGGGAAATTCAATCGAGGATGCCATTAAGTTTGCTTCTGCAGCCTCGGCTATTACTATTACAAGAAAAGGTGCGATTCGTTCAATTCCTACAATCGATGAGGTAGAAGATTTTTTGAGGTACAATAGAATCAGGCCCTTTGAATGATTAAATCAAATGATTAAACCATAAGTATGGTTTGCCTATCCTTTTATTTCTTTTGAACTTCATTATTGCAAACAACATTTAATATTACCAGCGTTATCAAGTACAAGTGTATAAAACTGGAATGAAGGGATATAATCTTATTAAAAAATATTGGAAAAAATATCTTTAAATGTTTTGGGTTTAATTCGGTTTTGTTAAAGAAGATATTTTTTATGAAAGGCCAATTTTTATCCAAATTATTAATGTTGACTGTAAGTAATTATTTATTTATGTTTTTTAATTAAAAAATGATTAATTATAAAAGGTAGGGGGCCGGTATGATAAAGATTGAAAATGTTACCAAGATGTATGGGCAAACCCTTGCTGTTAAAAATATCAGCTTTGAAGTGGGAAAAGGAGAGATTCTAGGATTTCTCGGTCCTAATGGAGCCGGGAAAACCACAACAATGAGGATTATAACTGGTTATTTCCCGCCTACTAATGGGGATGTCTTTGTAGATAAGTATAGTGTTTTGGATCAACCTCTGGAAGTTAAAAAGAGGATAGGTTATGTTCCTGAGAATCCTTCAATGTATAAGGACATGAAAGTAAGAGAATATATCAGGTTCATTGGTGCAATTAAAGGGGTTCCAAAATCAAAATTAAAAGAAAATTTAGAAAAAACCCTCTCGGAATGTGCTCTTGAAGGTGTTGCTAATAAGATGATAGGGGAACTCTCCAAAGGTTACCGGCAGAGAGTCGCCTTAGGGCAGGCATTGGTTAATGATCCACCGGTTCTGATTCTTGATGAGCCAACTTCAGGGCTTGATCCAAAACAGATATTTGAAATTAGACAGCTCATAAAATCAATGTCTGGAGAGCGAACTATTATTCTATCAACACATATTTTACCTGAAGTATCAATGACATGTGATAAAGTTGTTATAATCAATGAAGGCCAGATAGTTGCTCAGGATACCGTTGATAACATCGGTAGAAGCATATCCGGAAGCTATCAGCTTGAAATGACTATAGATGGGAATCCTGAGGATGTTGTTGAGATATTTTATCAAATTCCAGGCATTCTCAGAGTGGATAATGAAAAAAATATATATATCATAGATGTGGAGAAGGATAAGGATATCAGGGCTGAACTTGCAAGAAAAGTAGTTGAAAAAGGATTTGGCCTGTTGGAGTTTAAACCAAGAATGCTCAGTCTGGAAGAAGTATTTCTTAAGTTAGTTACCGAAGAAGAGGGGGTGAACGCTTCATGAGAAACATAGCTGAAATATATAAGAGAGAAATTAAATTTTATTTTACCACACCAATAGCCTATGTGGTGATGGTAATTTTTACAGCGATATTTGGTTTTCTTTTTTACAGGAATATGATTTATTACTCAAATGTATCCTATCAACTAATGCAGAACCCTGCATATGCAACACATATCGATCTGATTATTGGAATATTTTCTCCACTCTTTAGCACAAACACCATTATTTTTCTTCTGGTCATTCCTCCTATTTCAATGAGACTTTTCGCAGAAGAGAAAAAATCAGGAACGATAGAGCTTCTATTTACCTATCCTATCAGGGATATCGAAATAGTTCTTGGTAAATGGCTTGCTGCAGTAACAATTGTATTTTTAATGCTCCTTCTAACTGTTCCTGCACCCTTTTTAGCATTCTCCTTTGCTAAGAGTGCTGAATGGGGACCGGTCTTATCGGGTTACCTCGGTATGTTTTTAATGGGTGTGTCATTTCTTTCTCTCGGAGTATTAATATCAGCGCTATCTGAAAATCAGATCGTAGCAGTAATCATTTCGTATGGGGCTTTATTAGGCTTCTGGTTTTTGGGATGGGCAGTAGATCCAAATTCGGGTAAGGCTATAGGTAAGGTGTTTGGAGAGTTGAGCATTATTACTCATGTAAATGACTTTATAAAAGGTCTTATTGATACGAAAAACATAGCCTACTATGTACTGTTTATCTTTACTATGGTTTTTCTAACTCTGAGGGTACTTGAATCGAAAAGATGGAGGGGCTAAAATGTCGAAAAAAACGGAAAAATACTTATATATAATTTCTCCTGTACTAATTTTAGTAGGACTTTTTTACTACTACATAACACATAAGTTTGACACAATACCTATAGTTACAATCGTAGTGGGAGTTCTGGGAGGCGCTCTGTTTATCATTAGATTCTATGATGACATTATGAGGAAGGTTACCAAAAGAAAGATTAAGTATGGTATAAACACACTCGTTGTTACCATTATAGTTCTTGCACTTGTGGTTATTGCATATCTTGTATTGATGAACCACAACAAAAGGGTTGATTTGACTAAAGCAAAAAGATTTTCCCTCTCTCAGCAAACATTAAACATTTTAAACAAAGTCAAAGATCCAGTTCATGTATTTGTATTCTACTCTAAAAGCCAGGATACAACATCTATAAGGGACCTTTTGTCTCAGTACCATTATTATAACAAGAAGTTTAACTACGAAATTGTTGATCCGGATCTAAATCCAGCAAAGGTTAAAGAGTTTAATGTAACGGAGTATGGGGAGATTGTTGTTAAGTATGGTGATAAGACCGAAAAAGCGAAATCACCTACAGAAGAGGGAATAACGAATGCCCTGATTAAATTAACTCAAAAGGGAGTTAAGATAGTCTATTTTACGAAGGGGCATGGTGAGAAAAACATCGAGGACTATAGTAACAACGGATATGATAAAATAGTAGCAGCTATTAAAAATGAGAATTTTAAGGTTAAGCAGATTCTTCTATTTAACGAAAAGAAAGTCCCTGATGATTGTGCTGTACTTGTGATTGCAGGTCCAATTACTGATTATGAACCCTATGAAATAAAACTTTTAAAAGATTATGTTGATAAAGGCGGTAAACTGCTTGTGATGCTTGATCCCGGTGAGAGGGGTGTTAAGTTTACCAATCTGGTAACAATGCTTTCCGATTATGGGTTGATTCTAAAGGATGATGTTATAATTGATCCATTAAGCAAGGTACTCTCCGGTGATTACTTTATGCCGGTAATTAGTAATTATACCTATAACCCAATAACTAAAAACTTTAGGATTGCTACATTCCTTAAAATAGCAAGAAGCGTACAAACGAAAGAGGTGTCTGATAAAAATATATTTACAAGGATTGTCGCAAGAACCTCTGATGCAAGCTGGGCAGAAACCGATTTAAAATCATTGTCATCCGGAAAGGCAAAGTTTGATAAGGGAGTTGATATAAAGGGGCCGGTTCCTGTTATAGCCTATTCGAGAAAGGTTATAAAACGGGAGGAAAAGTCAGATCAGAATAATTCTGAGGGTCAGAATGATAGAAAAGAAATAGAGGGATATATCCTGGTATTTGGTGATTCAGATTTTGTCACTAATTCAATGTATCAGACGCAGGGTAACAAGGATCTATTTCTGAACTCGATAAACTTTCTTGCAAATAGGAGTGAGATGATAACAATACGGCCAAAACAGCAGGAATCAGTGTATCTTACTTTAACTGCAAAGCAGGGTAGAATCTTGTTCTTTATTTCTCTAATACTTATACCTCTTGTTGTTATTGTCATTGGTGTGTACATCAACATTCAAAGGAGAGTAAAGGCATGAAGTTTTTCAAAACTACTATCATCCTTGCGGTTGTAGCAGCAATTGCTGTTTTTGCATATTGGTACTTTGAAGTCAAAAAAAGCAAAGAAAAAAAGGCCAAAGAAGAAAAAGAAGCTCTTTTATTTGAGCAGAAGGACGTTCCAATAACAAAAATTATTTTTATAAGAAAGGGTGAAAAACCTGTAGTTGTGGTAAGAAAGGTAAAGAAGGTTAAAAAGAAAGAGAATGGCGAAGAAAAGGTAGAGGAACAGCCGTATTGGGAAATAACAAGCCCTGTTAAAACTCCGGGTGATCTTTACACTTTAAAAAGTATAGCTGATGATATTAAACATGCCAAGCGGGTTGAAGTGGTGTGGAACGATCTAAGTAAAGCTAAGGAGTATGGTCTGGATAACCCCGATTTTTCGCTTAGATTTTATTATAAGGATGATCCAAAGGAAAGGGGTATAGACTTTGGGATAAAAACGCTGGATCAAAAGAAGGTTTTTGTAAAGGTTCTGGGGCAGAATAAAATTTATGCCCTTGAATCAAGCACACTCGAATCATTAAATAGGTCCCTATTTGATATTCGGGATAAAACAATTGCTCCAATTAAAAAGGATAATGTTGTTGCAGTTACCCTATTTTCAGCAATGAATCAGTTTAAATTAGAGAAAAAGCAGGATGGTTGGTATTTTTCGGACGGAACAAAAGCTTCTGATTCAAGGGTAGACCTGTATTTAGGGTCTCTCAGATGGGGTGATTTTAATGAGGTGGTTAAAGAGAAAGGAACTGTACAGGACTTTAAAAATTATGGTCTGGATAAACCGAGGCTTATTTTGACCTACCATCTGAAGGATGGAAAAAACTTTGTATTTATAGTTGGAGATCCTATAAAGGAGGCAAAAACTACTTATTATTATGCTACTCGAAGTACTGACAACATGATTTTTGAGGTAAAGTCGGATCTTGTATTCAGACTGGATTCAAATAAGTTCTATCTCAAGGATAGACACATCTTTGATTTCGATTTTGATGATGTCAATAAATTAACTGTAAGAAAGATGGGATTTAACAAATTCACTTTTATTAAAAAGGATGATAAATGGTACTATGAGGAAAATGATAAAGAAGTTAAAAAAAGCTACAGGCTTGATGGTATAGTTAGAGCTCTCTCTGATGCTGAGTATGAAGAAACAGAACCTATAAAGCGAGGTGATCCAAATTACGCAAGTACAGGTATTGATAGTCCGAAATATGAAGTCGTTATGTATTTTAAAAACGGAAGAAAACCTATAAAGGTTAAGGTTACAAAGCGAAATGAAAAAACGATGAAGGTTTATATCTCCCCCGATAATGGTGAAACTGTGTACTTAACGGCAGGTTATTTCGTGGATAATATTCCTGAAAATATCGATGATCTAATGAAAGAATAGCAGTATTTTAGAAGATTAGAGATAGTTAATCTAAAGATGATGAAAGCCCTCTTCCCTTTTTAATGGATAGAGGGCTTTTTTATTTTTAGTAAAGTTGACAAAACAGAAGTTAAATTAAACCAGTTTTAAAGAAATAGAGTATAGCACTCGCTACCAGTGGAATTGCAATATTGTCCAGATTGTAAATAGGTATTATTTCAATGACAGTAGCAATAATTGCGGTAGTTATTGCAGCATAAAATGGACAGAAGAATATCAAAATTGCTAATGCTGAAAAGAAAAAGGCTAGTGAACCTTCTATAGTGCTGTATACACTTTTAAAGATCCTATGTTTTCCAAATCTCAATCCAACTAGAGCAGATAGGGTATCTGAAATAGAGACTATTAATATAGAAGGAGTATAGATATTATATTCGAAAAGAAGTAATGTAAGGAGAATACCAATTCCAAGGAGAACAGGTCCAAAAATTATATTTCTTGTTTCTGTATAACGCTGGGCTTTTTTAGTAATTTTTGATATTAGTATAGTGGACAACCCATGATGGCGAAGCAGTTCTGAGATGATGTAAAAAACAATCAGCAGGGCTAATGAATAAATTATTATTTCCTTATTGATAAAATTTGTTAAAAAGGGGATAGCAATCCCAGAAAGGTGAATAAGCTTTCTGAACAGCTCTTTTTTCCATAGAAAATGTTCCCTGGATAGACTGATCGGGAGATCTGAAGATGGAAGGATATGTGGGATTATCTCAAGGAAATCATTCCCTTCTATAATAATGGATGCTTCATCTCTTATAACCTTACTAGGATTGAAACCAATACTCAAACGACTCTTTTTGAAAAGAGCAAGGTTGTATGGATCATCTCCGATAGAAACAACATTATCCCAGCTTAGATTGAGTTTTTTAATAAGATTCTCTATAATTTTATCCTTTGAAATTAGTTTTATTGGCTCACATCCAAGGTCTTTACTAGCAGGATTTATTTCAAGTCCGCTATAATGATCTGCCTTTAGCTCTTTAGCAAGATCATTGAGTATAAAATTTGGGACTCCAGCACTTAGTATTGAGATGAAATATCCCTGTTGTTTAAGGAAATCTATCGTTTTAACAACGTTTTTTACCCTTTTTATTTTTCTGGCAATGATCCTGGCTTGATCAGCTGATATCCCTTTTGCCATAGAATACCCTTTTTTTAAAAGCTCTTCAGTCCCAATTTTATTCTTGTAGTATTTTATTCCAAGTCCGATGATTTTGATAAATTTTATAAAGCTTTTGTATCTGATAAGTCTGCCAAGGAAGAAGCTGCGGAAAATTACCCCATCGACATCAAGTACTATTAATCCTTTATACATAATTAGGGAAGTATAACCTCAATTGTTTTATAGAAATATAAAATTAATAGCTAATATTTATTTTATCAAATTTTTAATTTGGGATGTTTAAATATGATAAGCTATATTAATCTGTAGTATAAACTCAAAGTTTACTTACCTTTAATTGAGTTGTTGCTTGGGACAGATTTTTCCATTAATCTATAAAACTATGAAAGAGAATACGTCGCTTTGCTCAAGGAGTTGCTAAAGCTCGCAATGACGCTGGTAAAAGCAATAAATCGATTGGGTGGCTATGCTATCAATGATGTCAGGGGAAACACTTCCTGTGTTGTCATCGCGAGAAAGTCATTAGACCGACGTGGCAATCTCCATTCATGTGGCAACCCGAGATTGCTTCGCTATGCTTAATTTTAACACCAGAAAGTTAAATTAGTTGATTCACAAAAAGTATCAGTATAGGCTAATGGTTTTGACTCGCTCGCAATGATGCCGGAGGCATTCTTTTTGTCATTGCGAGGAATGAACGAAGTGAATGACGTGGCAATCTCTCTTTTTAATTTATTACGATTTAAGGTTTACTTTAATATTTAAGCTATAATATAATAAATCATGCTGAATTTATAGATTTAGCTCAATCAATATTGTTCGAGAGGTTTAAAATTGCTGGTTGAAGTGGAAAAGATAGTAAATGGTGGATTTGGTCTTGCAAGAACAAAAAATGGAGTATGTTTAATTCCATATGCAGTTCCAGGAGATCTTTTGCAGGTTGAATGCTCTGATCATATAAACCCCAGGTTCTGCTGGATTAAAAAAATTGAGAAACCTTCCAATCACAGGATAGAGTCGAATTGCCCTAGTTTTACTGCCTGTGGTGGATGTGATTTTCAGAGTATGGAGTATAGATATGAACTGGAAATGAAAAAAGGCATTGTTATAGAGGATATGAAAAGAATATCTAAAATTAAATTAGATAATGTAGAGGTAATTCATTCCAAACCAGACTATTATAGAAACAATGCTCAATTTAAAACTGATGAAAACGGTAATGTTGGATTTTTTAGAAAAAAGAGCAATGAGGTTGTCCCATTACCTGAAAAGTCGAATGGATGTTTAATTATTGATCAAAAAATTAATACCTTTGTTAGGAAATTAAGAAAAGCTGTGAAGTTTAAGAAGGGAAGTTTCAGAGTAAGGTCCAATAGGGAAGGGATAATCTATAAAAAGGGAATACCAGGAATAGAGGATGATAGTTACTGTTTTTATAATGCATTGGATATGAAATTCAGGATCGGTATTGATGATTTTTTTCAAGTAAATAACTATTTATATGAGGATTGGCTAAAGATTGTGATTGATTATATTGACCCGGTAGATAGAGATTTGGTAGTAGATCTTTTTGCAGGAAGCGGATTTATATCAATTCCGGTTGCTAAAAAAGCTGGTAGGGTGTTTGGAATGGAGATTAATGGATCTGCTGTAAAAAATGCAAAATATAATGCTAAAATTAATAATGTTGATAATATAATATTCAAAAGGGTTGATGTTAATAGGGGTTTTTATTTTAAAGATAAAATAGATAAGGTTGTGGTGGATCCTCCAAGATTAGGGATGTCTAGATTACTAATAGATGAAATAACTGAACGAGCTCCTGAAATAATAGTATATGTATCCTGCAACAGCTCAACTTTTTCAAGAGATGTAGGACTGCTTTATAAAAAAGGATATAGTATTGATAAAATTACAGTGGTTGATCTTTTTCCCAGAACCGCTCATGTAGAGGTAATAGCCAGGTTGTTAAAAGGCGATAAATGGTTAGCTAAGGCTTTATAAGCCCTATTTTTCGTTATCTTTAATCTTGAATTGATGTTGACAAATCAGGGAGCTTTTCTTATCTTGTTTTAAGGTTATATAGCCTTTCTGTTCAATCTGAGAGATTGAACCTTAAGTCCATGGGAAGGGAGATTATATGAGAAAATACGAAATTCTCTACATTTTAGATCCGCAGGAAGAAGCGTACAAAAGAGCCATTGGAGATATTAAAAACCGATACGAAAAGATAGGCGCCAAACTTCTAAACGAGAACAATATGGGGAAGAGAAGACTGGCCTATGAGATAAAAAAGAAGACCGATGGATATTATTATGTGACTCAGATCGAGGTTGAGGATATAAAAAACCTGGAAGAGTTTGAGAAAGATCTGAAACACAATCAGGATGTAATCCGTCATATGAAGATTAGATTGTAGCTCGCATAGGTTTTATGATCTTTCCTGAATTAACCCTTAAGAATATGCTATTCAATTTCACATAAAAAGGTGGTAGAACTATATTAAAAGGCTTATATTTAATTTAGATTAAAAAAAATTTAGAGGTTTTAGGTATGAGTTGGGATATAAATCACGTGATTCTTGTTGGAAGATTAACCAGGGATCCAGAATTAACCTATACACCCTCGGGTACTGCTGTATGTAGATTTTCTATTGCCGTGAACCGTTCATCAGGACCAA
>QNBN01000062.1 GCA_003645695.1 Spirochaetota bacterium
TATCATTTTTATTCATGTCTAAATATTCTATCACAAACTGTATAAAAAAACAAATAACACTATGAAATTATACAAATGATCAGCACAATCAAAATGTTAAATTTTTGCACCAGTATTCAATATTTAATTTAAACGCCTAGTATACTATCCTTGTTAGATTTCAGCTCTTCGGCCAGATTAAAACTATCAAAAGATTCCCAGGTTAAGCCCAAAATGACATTACATTATTAGATAGATTCGTGCTTTATTATCGGTATGTTATTGGTCAGATAAAACTACTCATCTGGAAAATTGCTAAATAAAGATATAAAACAGCTCTTTTACTAATAGAATGAATATCTAACACTGGAGTTAATCTCTAATTACAATTAATCATATTAAAGAAATGTTTTTAAAAAGCAGATGACAATTGGATTTATTTATCGCTCTATTTTCCCTCTATAATACCTATTATTTTTCTCACCTTTTCATCAATCACTCTATAACAAATCTTAGTACCATCCCTGGTACCTTTAATAATTCCTGCATTCTTGAGAGTTTTGAGATGCTGCGATATCGTCGATTGTGGCAGGTGCAATTTGTCCTGTATCTCACCCACATTACACTCATTTTCCATTAACCCTTCAAGAATTTTTAACCTTGCAGGATGTGCCATTGCTTTCAGAATTTCACTGATCTCCTCTAACTCTGGTTCTGAATCTTTCTTCATAATCATACCTTTATTGTAGTTTTACTTATAAAATGATGAATTTCTGTAACCAAATACGATATTTAATTAAGGAGTCCACTCTAAAAAGCCTTAAATTATTATTTTTTATAATTTTTACATGACATATAACATATAATTGCTCATATTGCAAAGAGCTATCAATTAGAACTTTTTAAATAATTGATAAAAATGGTCTTTAGAGTAGACTCATTAAAACACAGAAAAATCAAACAGTTCTTTAATTTATATTTTTAGAAGCGACAGGCTAATCTAGTTTTTTAAATTCAAAACTCTGGTGTTCATTTTTTAGTTAATACTTTATTAAATATTACTTTATAGCAAAAATGTCAAGATATTAATCTATTAAATTATACAGATATTTAACCAAAAAGGCGGCACAGAACGATCTGCACCGCCTATAAAACAATAAGATACAATTTTAACTGTTTATTTTTTTGATTTTTCTATCGCTTTTAAAGCATCATCAACAACTCTCTCAACAGTAAAACCAAACTTTTCAACCAGAACCTTATAAGGAGCAGATGCACCAAATCTATCATGGGATATTATAACCCCTTTTTCTCCCGCATATTTATGCCAACCCAAACTTACTCCTGCTTCTATAGTAACCCTTGCCTTCACCTCTGGGGGAAGAACTTCATTCTTGTAAGATTCGCTCTGTTCTTCAAAAAGTTCCCAACTGGGCATTGAAACTACCCTTACTTTAATGCCCTTTTCTTCAAGTTTTTCGGATGCATCTAATGCAAGTGAAACTTCGGACCCTGTAGCAATTAAAATCACATCAGGTTTTGAACCTTCAGCATCCTTAAGAATATAAGCACCCTTTTTTAAATTTTCAGCCCCTGGATATTTGCTTCTGTCCAGGATTGGTAGACCCTGTCTGCTTAAAGCCAGTGCAACGGGTCCCTTGCACTTCAGAGCTATTTTCCATGCCTCAGAGGTTTCATTTGCATCTGCCGGTCTTATAACTGTAAGTCCTGGTATTGCTCTGAGTGCTGCAAGGTGTTCAACCGACTGATGAGTCGGTCCATCTTCACCAAGCCAGACACTATCGTGAGTATAAACCCAGATCGTATGTAGTTTAGAGAGTGCCGATACTCTTACAGCTCCTCTCATATAATCGGAAAATACCAGAAATGTACTCCCAAAGGGTATTAGACCTCCATGGTAGGCCATACCATTGACAATAGCCCCCATAGCGTGTTCTCTGACTCCAAAACGTATATTTCTACCCTGAGGTGTGTTTGCCTGTTGTTCCTCAATCCCCTTCATATATGTGTTGGTTGATGGAGCAAGGTCTGCTGAACCACCTATTAAATTGGTAATTACAGGAGCTACACCATTAATTACCGCACCTGAAGCTTTTCTTGTAGGTAGTGGACCTTCGTCAGGAGAGAATACTGGTACAGATTTCTCCCAGTTTTCGGGAAGCTCACCAGCCCATACTCTATCCCACTCAGCAGCCTTATCCGGGTACTTAGCCTTATAATTATTGAAAATATCTTTCCATTCCTTATCTAATTTTTCACCTCTTTCGATAGCCTTCCTGTAATGTGCTAATACATCATCAGGAACATAAAAATCAGGTTCTATTGGCCATCCAAGATTTTTCTTTGTTGCTTCAATTTCCTCAGGTCCCAAAGGCGCACCGTGGATACCAGATGTACCAGCTTTATTCGGACTACCGTATCCGATAGTTGTCCTAACCATTATCAATGTAGGTTTATTCTGCTCAGTTTTTCCCTCTTTAATTGCATTTCTGATTGATTCAAGGTCCTCATTTCCATCTTCAACCCGTAAAACCTGCCACCCGTAGGCATCAAATCTCTTAGCTACATCTTCTGTAAAAGATGCTTTTGTAGAGGCAGCAAGAGATATTTTGTTGTCATCATAAAGTACAATTAGTTTACCAAGCTTCAAATGGCCGGCGAGTGATGCTGCTTCAGCAACCACTCCCTCCATTAAATCTCCATCACTTGCAATTACATAGGTAAAATGATCCATCAAATTATAATCTTCCATATTGTATGTTGCAGCAAGGAATCTTTCGGCTATTGCCATTCCAACCGCGTTGCTGACCCCCTGGCCCAGAGGCCCGGTTGTTGCTTCAATCCCTGGAGTTAAACCATACTCTGGATGGCCAGGAGTAAGACTTCCATACTGTCTGAATGATTTTAATTGATCCATTGTAACTACTTCGTAGCCTGTCAGATACAGGAGTGCATACAACATCATAGAACCATGCCCTGCTGATAGTACAAATCTGTCTCTGTTTACCCAGTTTGGATTTTTAGGATTGTGGCGTAAAAAATCATTCCACAATACATAAGCCATAGGTGCTGCTCCCATTGGCAGGCCAGGATGCCCTGACTTAGCCCTTTGTATTGCATCAACTGCCAGGAACCTGATTGTGTTGATTGATCTTTTTTCAAGGTCCGTCATAGATATTCTCCTTTATATAAATTTTTTAACAAATTTTTTTCTATCAGTTTTTATTGCATTCTTTACCCATTAAAAATATTATCTCCTTCAAAATATTATTCCTTAAAAATCTATAATCCCTCTTTATTTTAAAGGAATCTTCCAATGCATAAAATCAATCTGTACTTATTAGTAATAAAAATTTTTGTTAAAAACAAACCTAAAATATATAAATCGCCAAAATATTTTATTATTAACAACAATTAAGATATTCTACTCCATCAAAGGTCTTATAAAATACTTTATACTCCAATATTCTTTAAATTAAGGTCTTTTTAAAAAAAATATAGCTTTTCTATGATATTACTTTTATGAATAAAACTATCCCTCTTAGATTACAGCTCTTCGAACGTAATGATAATTTTCGTAAAACTTCGATTTCCCCACTGAAATGACATTTTTAGCAATATTCCAGGTTAAGCAAAATATGAAGACTTCAAAAAAACTGCAGGTTATGATATGAATAATAATCTTGCAGAAGGAATAGCCAAACTTTATTTTTTTACTATACTCAGAATCTGATAACCTATTAACTTAAGGTGTATACCTTCAAATTAAACAAACTTTAAAGATCTCTTTTAAAAAAGGACAAAAATGAAAATATTTATTTCATCGGCATGGATTAGAGATGATGTTCACAGATTAGAAACCATACTAAATAAAATAGATGGTATTGAGGTAAATTCCATTGGTAACGGAAAGTTTTCAAGTGAACTTTACGACTTTGCTATGCTGAATGATTTGAAGATTTCTTCAATTCATGCATCTGCGGGTCCACACAAAATTCAGGATACAGCTTATTACCTCCCAAATATTGCAAGCACCGATAGAGAATTACGGGAATACGATATTAAACAACTAATACTAACAGCCGAATGGGCATCGAAAATAGGAGTTGACAGAATCGTATTCCATGCTGGACATATAAGCGATGAACTATTGAAAAGAATGTATATCGACTATAAAGAACAGTTTATCAATAATCAAGACGCTAAAGAGCTTCTAAATCTAAAGCAATCTATTGTAAATAAAAGAGAAAAGCTAATTACTCCATTTATTGATTCAATAACAGAAGTAATCGATAGAGTTTGCAGCAGTTTTACGGATATAGGCTTTTACATGGAAACCAGGGTCAACTACTATGAAATCCCTACTCTGGAGGAAGCCAAGAAAATTATCTTAAATTTAAACCACAAAAATTTAGGATATTGGAATGATATTGGCCATTCCTACATCCAGAACGAACTAGAATTGACTGATTTTAATAAATGGAAAACAGAATTAAACAGTTACTGTGGAGGATTGCACATTCATGACATCGACAGTCATTTAAAAGATCATTATCCCCCTGGCCTTGGAAAAGCTCCTCTCCTAAATATGTTAAAAGGGTTTCCACAGGATATTCCCTGGGTTCTAGAAATAAATTCAAGACATACTTCTAAAGAGATTATTTATGGAATAAATTACTATAAAAAATTGATGAATTCTCTCTTTGCATTATGAAAATAAGCAAATAAACTTCCAATTGTGATAAAACCCTATTTTGCCTATCCGTTCTATACCTATAAAAAATTAGAATTAAATATCCATAAATATTTTATAATTCTAATTAAACATAAAATTCCAGTATAAAATTCGACTAATTTTAATGAATAAAATCATAAATAAGAAGATAACTAATACCATTGATTCTACTTTTTGCTATCTGGATAACGACTTGAAATAGACCTTATTACATCAAGAGCATCGAAGAACACATCAACAACATCAGGATCGAACTTTTTCCCAGATAATTTTTTGATTTCACATAATACATCCTTTTCAGTCCAAGCCTCCTTATATACTCTTTTGGAAGAAAGGGCATCATATACATCGGCAATCGAAACAATTCTTCCAAATATTGGTATTTCCTCACCCTTAAGAGGCACCACTCTACCCTTTGAATCAGTCTTCAAAGGTTTCCCTGTCATTATGTCAATATGTCCCGGGTAACCGGTTCCATCCCAGTTTTCGTGATGCGTCAGTGCAACCATCATAGCTATTTCGTCAAATTCTGATTGCCTATCGATAAAAAGCCTTGCCCCAAGATAGGTATGGGCCTTCATCATTTTTCTTTCTTCTTCGGTGAAACGTCCTGGTTTTTTAAGAATAACATCGGAAATAGCAATCTTTCCTACATCATGGAGCATGGCAGCGCTTCTTAAAATATCTCTTTTTTTGTTTATTTCATCCTGCCCCATACCTCTATTTTTGGCCCAACGTTCATAAATCTCAGTTGCATATGCAGCTACTCGGTTTACATGAGCTCCTGTTTCCTTGGGATCCCTGAGCTCTGCCATCTGAATCATTCTTAATATTAAAGCTCTGGTAAGCCTGGCCCTCTGCAATGCCATACTAGCCGTACTGGCAAAATGGAGGGTAATAATCTCATCCTCATCATTAAATGGAACAACCTTGCCCTTATAATTCTGTTTGTTAATCAACTGGAGAACACCAATAACCTCTCCCCTGGTATCCTTTAACGGAACCGTTAATATCGATGTAGTTTTATAGTTGGATATTTTATCATAGGAAGAGTCAAATGAGTATGGGGCATCTTCATCAATCTCATAAACATCGGGAATGTTCAGAGTTTCCCCTGTAGCTGCAACATACCCGGAAATGGACTTTTTGTTAATCTTAACCTTAAAGGTTGTGAATATTAGCTTTTCTCCTGGCGGTAGCTTTCTCTGCAAAGTATCATTCTGAACATAGCTGAACACCAGATAATCTTTGTCCCGAATGTAAATTGATCCTGCATCCGCGTTTGTTATTCTTCTGGCTTCGGTTAAAATCCTCTCCAGAAGGATATCTAGATCCTGAACAGTAGATATCTCAGTATCAAGCCTTATAATTTCTCTTAGTCTTTCAACTTCGCTAAGCATCTCACTTTCCAGTATAAAACATTTAAGTCCAATTTATCAAATTTTCTCTCGGATATATTAAGCAAAGATATAAAAAGTTTCAGTGTTTTAATCATCGGTTATTCGATGGTGTTTACTCAAGGGATTAAATCTATTTTTTGTATATAATTCCGAGGCAAACCTTTAATTTAAGAACTTTTCTAACGGACTCCAATACCTGGAGTCTTAATTCTTTATCCTCTTGAATTAATTCAGTAACCCTTTTGATGAAAGAGCTCTCATCTCTGGGCATTAATACTATATCACAGCCAGCTTTCAACGCCTGAATATCTGGATTCTTAAATCCTGAAACTGCATTCATTGTCATAGCATCGGTTATAACGATACCTTTAAAACCCATTTTATGCTTCAATATTTCGGTAACCATTTTCCTTGATAATGTGGAAGGCTTCCCTCCTGTGCTGTATTCTCCGTTATCAGTAACGGCAATATGACCTACCATAATAGAAATAACTCCATAATCAATCAATGCCTGAAAAATTTCCAGTTCTGGTGGGATACCTTGAATATATATTAATCTACCATGTGTATCTCCATTAATAGTTCCATGTCCAGGAAAATGTTTAGCGGTGGCCACAATGTTTCTCTGCTGCATTTCGTCAATAAAAATTTTGCAGAAATCAATAATGTGGTTAGCATCTCCTCCAAAAGAACGGCTACCAATAATATCTGTATTTTCGGAATAATCACAGACAGGAGCAAAGTTATATTTGATTCCAAAACTTTCCAGGGTATCCGCTATTTTTCTTGATACATCAACACATTCATCTTCACATATGATTGATCCTGCATAGGGTAATGGTTTAGTTCCTTCCAGTCTCATATGGAGAAGAGCTGGTTCGCCATCCACCGAAAAAATAGGCTTTATCATATTCATTCTCTCATACAACTCATTCAGTTCTTTGACATAATTCTTAACATCATCGGACCTATTTTTTAAAAAAATAAACCCTCCAACCTTATATCTTCTGGCAATTACCTCAGCTTTTTCAAAGCTATTTGCATTACTGCCAATAGGTATTATAAGCAGTTGAGCTACCTTCTCTTCATCTGTTAAAAAATCCATATAATTTGAAACCAAAAGGTCAATCTCAGGGTTTGATGAGTAAAAATCTTTCAACGAATAACTCTTATCAAATATCCATTTGTTTTTTGTAAATACTTCTCCCAGTGTAGTATCTTTCGGAATTAATTTCGCATCTATTATATCCGCTGATGCAAATCCTATTGAAATAAGAATAAGCAGTATAATTATAAAGTTTCTATCTAAAATTTTGCTAAATTTTTGCATAATTACGCACTTTCTTCGAACTCAGGGCATCTATATATCACAAGCTCAACCGTATCATCATAGATTGGGTTACAAACTTCCTTTAAAGTTTCATCCAACTTTTGCAGAATATGGCAATTATTATAATTTTTGCATATTGGACATGCCCCATTTTCGTGTGAGCTTATCTCTACCTTTATCATTACAATCCTCCAAATAGAAGTATATATGTTTTTATATCACTCCAATATTTGTAAAATTTTAAGAAGAGAATCCCAGAACAATTTTACGGTTTTGATGTTTACAGATTCCATAGGTGAATGGGGATTCTCTATTGTTGGACCGATAGAAATTATGTCCATATCTTTGTATTTATCCTTTATTATTGCAGCTTCAAGCCCCGCATGAATAACCTTGACATTCGGGTCTTTACCATATACATCACGAAAAGCCATAGTGGATAATTTTAACAGCTTCGAACTGGTATCAGGATACCAAGCAGGATATCTATTGGAAAAAGTGATTCCACCTTCTACCAGATCAGCCAAAGCAGAGTGAACATTCATAATATCTTCCAATCCACTTTCAATCGCGCTTCTATGACTCATATGAAAAACAATTTTATTAAAATCGACATTGATCGCTGCAAAGTTTGTAGACCTTTCTACCATATTATCAAAAAGATTGCTTCTTCTTACAACTCCATGAGGAGTAGCTACCATCATATTTATTATTTTTTCTGTTACTGCATATGATAAAACCTTTTCATTTCTTTCTACCTCATCTATACTCACTTTTATTTCATCTTCACTATCCTTAAATTCCTTATTTACGGTTTCTTTAAAATCCTCAATGGTTTGATTTATTACTCCATCTGACTCAGAAAATGCAATAACAGCGAAGCTTTCCCTGGGTATTGCATTGTGTTTGTTCCCTCCTTTGAGACTAATTAATCTGATACTTCCAGTTTTTCTTAAATTGTAAAGCAGTCTGCCCATTAATTTTAATGCATTTGCTCTTTCTTCTCCTATATCTCCACCGGAATGGCCTCCCTTAAGCCCGGTAATTGATATACTGTAGCAGTTCCAGTTATCATTATTTTTTAATGTTTCAAATTCTCGATTGATAGTTATTTTACTTTCAATCCCCCCTGCACAACCTATATAAATTGTGCCAGCTTCTTCAGAATCAAGATTTATCATATATTCTGCAGTAATCATATCATTCCCTAATTCCATAGCACCCTTAAGGCCTGTTTCCTCCTCCACTGTAAAAAGGCATTCCACTTTTCCATGTTCTAATTTTCGATCCTCAAGTAGCGCAAGCATTGCAGCCATTCCAATACCATTATCGGCTCCAAGGGTTGTACCATCTGCTCTTACATCATCTCCAACTATTTTAAGTTTTATAGGATCTTTTTTAAAATCATGGTTAACATCACTGTTTTTTTCACATACCATGTCCATATGAGCCTGTAGAGCTATACCAGGCCTTTCTTCATAACCAGGAAATGGTCTTTTTGTTACACATACATTGCCTGCTCTATCCACCCTATAATCCAGTTTCCTAGTTTGAGCAAAGTTAATTATATAGTTCCTAACATTGCCTTCATTCCCCGAACATCTTGGTATCTTTGATATCTCCCCAAAAAAATACCACACTCTTTCCGGTTCTATTCCAGTTAAAATAGACATTGGCTTCTCCTCGATTAACTATAAATAAACTATATTCAAATATTTTTCAGTGTGAGGCTGCACTCCATACTAATGGGATGCAATTAATTCTTAAACTATGCAATAAATATACTTTCCGTAAACTAAAATTAAGCAATAGGTAATTAAACTTCCTATCCTATATATCTTAATATAGCACTATGTTTGCCTATTCATTTTATATCTTTTAAAATTAGTTTTAAATATACCTGGTTATTAGGACATTCTTATTATCAAACATAAACTCTGCATAATAATACTAATGAATAAAACCTTAATATGCAAATTGTAAAGAGTATAGCCTATAATAAAGACCACGATTCTCAATTAATTGAGAATGAGTTCCTGATTCAACCACCTTTCCATCATCAATAACCAATATTTTATTAGCTTTTTTAACAGTTGATAACCTGTGTGCTATGACAATTGAGGTTCTTTCTCGAACAAGCTTTTCCAGAGCATTCTGGATCAATTGCTCTGTTTCAGAATCTATACTCGAAGTAGCCTCATCCAGTATAAGTATTGATGGATTAACATACAATGCTCTAGCAAATGAAATTAGTTGCCTTTCCCCCGCCGAAAATGTAGCTCCCCTTTCCATAACCATTTCATTTTCATTGTAGTTACGTTTTTCCATAAACTCTCTTAAACCCACGGTTTCAATAGCTTCAAAAAACCTTTTTTCATCATATTCAAGCCCCATCGTAATATTTTCTTTTATCGTTCTGGAAAAAAGATAGGGGTCCTGCATGACCGAAACGATATTACGTCTAAGAATGTTCAATGGTATTTTGTCAATCCTCATACCATCTATTAAGATTTCTCCTTTTTGAGGTATATAAAATCCCATAATCAGATTTATTAACGTCGTCTTTCCGACTCCTGTTCTTCCAACTATTGCAAGGGTTTGGCCTGGTTCAACAGAAAAACTTATATCTCTTAACACCCATTCATCGGATCTATATGAAAAATAAAGGTCTTTAACCTCTATTCTGCCCTTTAATTTTTTTGATGAATCGGAATATAGAAGTGCACCAGAATCAGAATGATTTTTATCATAATTGTTATTTGATGTAATGGATTGAATCTTGATAGAATTAAAATTATCTGTTTCAAGCCTTTCTGTATCACTTTCCTTCAAAACTGATAGTATTTTTTCACTGGCAGCAGCAGCGGATTGCATTATATCAAACTTCTCTGAAATTTCATTCAACGGAGAAAAAAACCTCTCTATATAGGCAATAAACATCACAAGTATTCCATAGGATACCTTTCCCTGAACAATTCCTTTTGCACCCCAGTAAACTATAAATGCAATGGTTATCCATCTTAAAAAACTTATTAATGGTCTAAAAATTGCCATTACATATAACTGTTTAATCTGAGCATCGAACAGTGATAAATTATGCTTCTTGAACTTTGAGTAGTTTTTGTCCTCAGCAGAAAATATTTTTATTATTCTTATTCCTGAAATAGTTTCATTCAAGAAAGAGTTTAACGATGATATCTTTGTTCTAATTAGTAGATAAACCTTCCTTGCCTTCATTCTAAAAAGTACAAGCAACCCGATCATAAATGGTACAGCAGCAATAACAATCATCGCTAGTTTCAAATCTACAAGAAACATCATGACAGCGATTCCAAGCATTATAAGTATGTCCTGTAGAAGCGTTACCATAACTGAAGAAAAGAATTCATTTAATGTTTCCACATCATTGGTGGCTCTGCTGATTAATCTACCAACTGGTGTTTTATCAAAATAGGAGACCTTTAAACTCATTATATGGGCAAATAGATCCTTTCTAAGATCCCTCATTGCATACTGAGATAGTTTCATAAGGGAAAGAATTTGCAAATAACTTGAGAAAAACTGGATAATCAACAGTAAAAATATAACAGCTATAAAAATTTCAAGCCTTTTTAAATCCTTCTGCCTGATCTTTAATAATTCTGAAACTTTAAAATTGCTGAGAGAGTTTATATTTAAAAGATATATATTGTTAGGATAAAGATATAATTTTTTATTTCTTATCAGCTCACTAAATCTTAATTTGATCTCATCATTTAATACAGGTTTTTCGATGAGTACAAACTCATCTTTTGAAATAATCCCTTTTTCTCCCAACTGAGTTTTCTCCTTTTTTGAAAGGTACCTCAAGCTTGAAGAAGGTATAAAGTATTTATCCCCCACCAGAAATCTGGCCTTTTTTAAAAGTAAGTTTATCTCTTTCATACTGATCAAATGAGAAACTTCATAACTGTTTTTATAGAGATAACCCTTTTTGAAAACCACATTATCAATAACATTTTTAAAAAAATAGGGAATAATGAGGTTTATAGGTGTTATAACTGCAACGAATAGAATTGCATATATAAGATACCTTTTGTATCTGAAAATATATTTAAAGAGCAACGAAAATATCTCTCTGTTGTATATGGTTTTATTTGATTTTTCCCCATTTAGCTTATCAATCCTTCCATACTTTGCCATTAGATTTTTGATCCTTGTTATCTAATTATGCTTTAAATTTCACCCTCAAACCGCTGCAATTCATATATCTTACTGTAATAGCCATTCTTCTTTATGAGCTCTTCATGAGTACCTTCCTCAAGAATTCTGCCTCTATTGATTACCGAAATTTTATCGCACTTTACCAGAGTTGAAATCCTATTCGAAGCCACAATAATAGTTTTACCTTTCATCCTATTAAAAACATTCTCCAATATCCCAAGTTCTTTCGAAGAATCCACCTGAGATAAAGCATCATCCATGACGAGTAAATCCGGATTAATTGCAAGAGCTCGAGCTAAAGAGATTCTCTGTAGCTGTCCCCCTGATAGTGTAACTCCCCTCTCACCTATGGTTGTTTCAAAACCATCTTTAAACTCCATAATTTCATCGTATATATGGATTGCCTTCGCCAGCTCTTCAACATCCTCCCTCCCCAAATTAGTGGTGCCAAAAATAATATTATTATAGATCGTATCTGAAAAAAGAAAGGGGGCCTGAGGGGCAAGAGCAACTCTTTTTCTGATTAATGATACTGGTATATTTTTTATGTTTATCCCATCAATGTAAATATCCCCATCTTCTATTGGAAAAAGCTTAAAAATAAGGTAGAGCAAAGTGGACTTACCTGATCCGGGTTTTCCTATTATACCATATTTTGAACCTTCAGGAATGTTCAGTGATAGGTTGTTCAAAACAAAGTCCTTATTTTTCGAGTAACGGAAATAGATATTTTCATACTTTATATTTCCCTGAAAGGTGGAAATAGCGAACTTCAACCCGGATTTATTTCCTGAGGTTACTCTACTATCCGGTATTTTCTCTGATATCTCTTCTAATTCGGTTTTATTATCCATCAAATTGATAATTCTTGAAGCTGGGGCTATCCCCCTTTGAAGTATGGAAAATACCCACCCTATAGCCGCTACTGGCCAAATTATCAAGTTTATGTACATGCTAAACGATAGAAA
>QNBN01000063.1 GCA_003645695.1 Spirochaetota bacterium
AATTATAAACTTTTCCAATTGACTTTTTATATCTCATTTTTTAACTTCATAAGGGATTTAAAATATTACAAGTGGCGAGAAATATGAAAGCACTTCTTATGCTGGAAGATGGTTTTTATACAAAGTGTGAAAGTTTTACCGGTGAAGGTGAAATATTCGGTGAGCTTGTTTTCAACACATCTTTAACTGGGTACCAGGAAATAATTACCGATCCTTCCTACCGTGGGCAGATTGTAATGATGACAAATACCATGATTGGTAATTACGGCATCAGAGAGGGTGAAGATGAATCAACCAGAATACATACAGAAGGTTTTGTTGTAAGGGAGTATTCAGGAGAGCCTCTTGATTATGAACAAGCCGAAAGGCTTGCCCCTTCTTCAAAACCCCCTTCATTCAAAAGGGGGTTAAATTTTAATGATCCTTTAACACTGCATAGTAAGATCACTACAAACCTGGCTTCATATTTAAAGACACAAAATGTACTTGGGGTTGAAGGTGTGGATACCAGAATGTTTACCAAGCATATAAGAGAACAGGGAGCTATGAAGGCTGGTATAACCACTGAAACTATGAATAGAGATGAATTCCTGAGGAAGGTCAAAGCATCACCTGGTATTGTAGGCAGAGATCTTGTTACAGAGGTTACAACAACGAATGCTTATCTTTACAATGACTCCGACGGGCCCAGGATAGCTGTGTTGGACTGTGGTATTAAAGAGAGTTCATTAAGAGAGCTTGCCCGGAGGGAATGCAGGGTCGAGGTTTTTCCTGCTTATTCTGATAAATCGGATATACTAAACTCGAAAGCAGATGGGTTACTAATATCTAACGGACCAGGAGATCCGGCAGCTCTGAAAACCATAGTTAAAACAGTTGAAAACTTAATAGGAAAAGTTCCAATATTTGGTATCTGCTTGGGACATCAGATAATAGGCCAGGCTTTGGGGGCAAAAACATTTAAGCTGAAGTTCGGGCATCACGGAGGTAACCATCCGGTAAGGGATGAAAAAACAAAAAAGGTATACATAACAACACAGAATCATGGTTTTGCAGTTGATACTGAGGATTTAAAAACTAGAGATGTGGAAATTACCTTTATAAACTTAAATGATTTTACACTGGAGGGAATGAAGCATAAAAAATATCCGTTATTTTCAGTTCAATTTCATCCTGAAGCGGCCCCGGGTCCTCATGATACACTATTTATATTTGATGAATTCATAAAGATGGTTAAGGATTTTAAAGGATAAACAAAGAACTCAACTATTGTGTGATGGATTAATATATGCCTAAGAGAGAAGATCTAAAAAAAATTCTTGTTATTGGTTCCGGACCAATCGTTATCGGTCAAGCCTGCGAATTTGATTATTCAGGGACCCAGGCTCTAAAAGCATTAAAGGAAGAGGGCTATACTGTAATTCTCGTTAACAGTAATCCCGCAACTGTTATGACTGACCCTGGAATGGCAGATAGGACATATATTGAACCTTTAGATGCAGAAACAGTAGCCACAATAATTGCCAGAGAAAGACCGGATGCTATACTCCCAACTCTTGGAGGGCAAACAGCGTTAAATATTGCCTCTGAATTGTACGATATGGGAGTTTTAGAAAGGTTTGGAGTGGAAAGCATCGGTGCAAATATTGAGGTTATTAAGAAAGCAGAACAGCGTGAATTGTTTAAAAAAGCAATGAATGAGATTGGTCTTGATACTCCCAAAAGCGGTATTGCTAAGAGCCTGGAAGAAGCAAAAAGGATAAAAAGAGAGCTTGGTCTACCTGTTATAATTCGTCCTAGTTTTACCCTTGGAGGTAAAGGTGGTGGTATAGCGAATACAGAGGAGGAGTTTGAGGAAGCAGTAAACAAGGGTCTTAATGACAGCCCCATACACGAAGTACTTATAGAGGAATCGGTTTATGGGTGGAAAGAGTTTGAATATGAAGTAATGCGGGATAAAAAGGATAATGCGGTTATTATATGTTGCATTGAAAATATTGATCCCATGGGCATTCATACAGGGGATAGTGCTACCGTAACACCTGCTATGACCCTGTCAGATAGAGAAAATCAGTACATGAGAAACGCTGCAATAGCAATTTTGAGGAAAATTGGTGTTGAGACAGGCGGATCAAATGTACAATTTGCTATGAATCCTGAAACAGGAAGAATTGTAGCTATCGAGATGAATCCCAGAGTTTCTAGAAGCTCGGCATTAGCTTCAAAAGCTACGGGTTTTCCAATAGCAAAGTTTGCAGCTAAACTTGCTGTAGGCTACACATTAGATGAAATACCAAACGATATAACAAAGAAAACACCTGCTTCATTTGAACCTGTTATTGACTATGTTGCAGTGAAGCTACCGAGATTTACCTTTGATAAGTTTCCAGGTACTCCAAATGAGCTTTCAATTCAGATGAAGTCAGTTGGTGAAGTTATGGCTCTAGGTAGAACATTTTTGGAAGCTTTATTTAAAGGACTTAGAGCATTAGAACATTCAAAGAAATGGTACGAAGTTACCGAAAATACATCTGATGATAAGATTATTGAGATAATCTCAAAAAATTCTCCTGATAGAATACCTTATATAATTGAAGCATTAAAGAGGGGGATAAGTGAAAAAGAAGTAACCGATCTTACGAAAATGGATCCCTGGTTTATTAGGATGTTTAGCAAAGCGGCTTCTACAATCACCTATATAAAAAATAATCCTCTTGGAAAAGATACTCTCAAAAAGGCAAAAAATATTGGTATATCTGATGAGTACATAGCATATCTGAAAGGAAAGGATGAGTTTTCTATAAGAGAGTTGAGGAAGAAAGAGGATATTGTTCCGACTTTTAAAATGGTAGATACTTGTGCTGCTGAATTTGAGGCATCAACACCTTATTTCTATTCAAGTTATGATAAAGAAGATGAAACAATTGAGTCTAACAGGGAAAAGGTAATTATCCTTGGAAGTGGACCGAATAGAATAGGACAGGGAATTGAGTTTGACTACTGCTGTGTACAGGCAGCATTTGCCCTTAGAGAGTTGGGTTACGAGACGATTATGGTTAATAGCAACCCTGAGACTGTAAGTACAGATTATGATACATCTGATAGGTTATACTTTGAACCAGTAACCTTTGAAGATGTAATGAATATTATAGAGAAGGAAAAACCAATAGGAGCAATCGTTCAATTTGGTGGACAAACTCCCCTGAATATTGCGAGAAAACTTGAGAACAGGGGTGCGAAAATTCTGGGAACATCCACAAGATCTATTGATAGAGCTGAATCTAGAGAGGAATTCTCAAAATTGATCAAAGAGCTTAATTTAAGACAACCAAATAATGGAACGGCAAAATCTGTTGATGAAGCTATCAGACTGGCTCATAAAATAGGCTACCCTGTTTTATTAAGGCCCTCATACATACTCGGCGGTAAAAAGATGGCTATCATCTACGATGATGATAGCCTGAAAAAATATTTGATCTCACGAATAAATATTTCATCCTTAAATCCTGTTTTAATAGATCAATTTTTGGAGGATGCCTTCGAGTATGATATTGATGCTGTCTCTGATGGAGAGGATGTGGTTATCGGTGGAGTTATGGAGCATATTGAAGAAGCGGGTATTCATTCTGGGGATTCCGCCTGCTCAATTCCTCCAGTTAAATCCAAACCTGAATGGATTAAGGAGATGAAGAGACAAACAAGGCTCCTGGCTCGTACTCTAAACGTAATTGGTCTTATAAACATTCAATTTGCAGTGAAGAACGATCAAGTTTACATACTCGAAGTAAATCCGAGGGCATCGAGAACAGTACCATTTGTATCCAAAGCAACAGGTTACCCATTAACAAAGATTGCAACTAAGGTGATAATGGGGAAAAAATTAAAAGAACTTGGTATAACAAAAGATTTTGATATGGATTATGTGGCTGTAAAAGAACCGGTTTTCCCCTTCAACAGATTCCCGGGTACTTCTCCAGTTCCTGGACCTGAAATGAGATCAACGGGAGAAGTAATGGGTTTAGGAGCATCCTTTGGTGAGGCATTTTATAAGGCGAAAAGGGCAGCTTATAATCCAATACCAACGGAAGGTGTTGTATTTATCAGTGTGCATGATTATGATAAACCGGCGATTCTGCCGGTTGCTAAAAAGCTGAATGATTTGGGTTTAAGAATTACATCCACGCGGGGTACATCTGCTTACCTTTGGGAAAACGGTATTTGGGCTGATGTAGTCCAGAAGATTCATGAAGGTCATCCAAATGCACTGGATTATATAAAAAATGCAAGAATTGCCCTTCTTATAAATACACCCTTTGGTAAAGAATCCCAACTGGATGATTATAAGATGCTTACGGCTGCTATTCAGTACGGGATACCATATACCACAACTACATCTGCAGCTTTGGCTGCTGTTGAAGGTATCGAGGCCAGGAAAAACGGGCATATATTTGTAAGACATTTACAAGAAAATATAAAGATGTGTTAGATATAAATTTTACATAATTTTTAGGGGTGCTTTTCTTAATTTTGTTTCTTTTACAAAAGTACCTATTGCAAGATTCCCGCTTTCGCGGGAATGACAATGAGAACCGGGAATGACAATGAGAACCGGGAATGACAATAAGAACAGGGAATTACAATAAGAACCGGGAATGACAATAAGAACATCGATTAATAAAAAAACTGTTCTTGAATCATGTAACATTTACAGCAATGACGTCAGCCAAAGTAATATACACCCTGTATTTTTATACTATAATATTTCTCTGTATCATTTTGAATCTATGATTTATCAGGGTAAAATATCTTTAATATACGAGCTATAATCATCTTATTTGATATTATTGAATTGAAAGGAGATAGCAAGGCCAAAGCGATAACCCCTTTAATTGGTTTTATCAATTATTTAATATGTTTCAATCGTGTATATGTAATCGTAGAGTAAGCCTGGATAGTTGGTTTCAATTAAGTTCAAAATTTTATTCATAATTGTATCCAGAAGTTCTTTATCATTGGAAACATAAACAGTTCCCAAAACCGCCCTCTGAAGTGAATCCTGTTCTTCAATCTCGGATATTGAAACCCTGAACTTTGACCATACTCTGTCTTTTAAAGCCTTTACTACTCTTCTTTTATCTTTTAAAGAATATGAATAAGGTATAACAAGTGTTATCTTGGAAATAAGTACTTTCATTTTTATATTTGTAGCAGATATATTTGGCTAATTCCTTTTTTTATAAAATAGGGAAAGTGTTTCTATATTTTTTAAATAAAGTTCATTAGTTCATCAAATATATTTGGATCAGAGGCTACTACATTGTAGTGTCCGTCTGATATGTTTATATTGAACTTAACATTATTTAATTCTGCTATTAAAAGAGCAGCTGCAATATCCCATTCGTTTACCGAGTACTGAATGTATGCATTGAACCTTCCAGCGGCAAGGTAGCATAAGTCCAGTGCAGCAGATCCGAAAAACCTGACTTTTTTAATATGAGTAGATATTTTTTCAAAAATTCTTCCGCCCATCTCCAAAGATTTTGTTTTAAAAAAACCTCCTGAAACAACTGCATCTTCTAAACTATCAACTTTAGATCTGGTCAATGGTTTTCCGTTTAAAAAGCTTCCGATTCCTTTTAAAGCTGAAAATGTTTCATTTCTAACAGGATCAAACACCACACCTGCTATGTATTCATCTCCTTTTTTAAAGGCGATAGATGTACAAAAATGGGGGATTCCTTTAACAAAGTTTACCGTACCATCCAGCGGATCTATTATCCATTTGTTTTTATTATCTTCACCGCTATTCCCACTCTCTTCACAGATGAAGCCATGGTCTGGATACTGATCTATTATTATAGATTTTATTATTTCCTCTGTTTTTACATCAACATCTGATTTTACATCGTGTTTATAGCTTTCTGTTATACTGGCATCTGCATCCTTAAACCTTTTTAGCAGATATTTTCCTGCCGATTCAGCAGCATTTAAAGCTGTTTTGTAGAGTAATTTCTTGTCTTGAATGCCCATAATTGTAGCAATACTCCTGAAAATTATGACGTAGTTTTAAATAGGCCAGATATAATTTTATAGACCAATTCTTATAAAGCATAACAAGATAAATATATAAATAGGGAGATAAACTTTCAATAATATTAAAAACTTAATGGTGATTTATCGTTTTACACAAGTAATATACTGACTGTAGAGCAGAAACCATGATTATAGGGAATCATTTGGGCCTTTGAGAATGGATCTTGCGAAAAATCTTACTTAGGAATTAACTCTGAATCTAATGGATATTGTATATAATAGATAAAGTATATAAAAGCTCCCAGTTTTTGCAGTTAATGAAATAACAATTACAATGCTGAAATTATTGATTAATAGAATCTCCTTTTGTATTATATAGTTATCAAAAGAAGTTGAAGGTAGGAAATTAATGGCAGATAATTTTAACTATTACATCTTTGATCTTGATGGGACCCTTATCGATACTAGAGAAGATTTAACAACAGCGGTAAATGTTTTAAGAAAATCTTACAATCTACCCGCTCTTGATATAAAAACTGTTACAAGCATGGTGGGGGATGGTATAAGGAAGCTTGTTGAGAGAGCTGTTAGTAGTGCAGACTCGGTAAATTTAGAAGAAGCAATAAATATTTTTAATGATGCCTATTCTAAACATCTGGTGGAGCATACCTATGTCTATCCCGGGATACCAGAGGTTCTGGAAAATCTTAAAAACTACAGTAAGAAGCTCGCCGTTAATACTAATAAATCGGATAAGTTTGCTGTTGAGATTTTAAAGAAGCTTGAAATATACAGGTATTTTGATTTTTTAGTTGGTGGTGATTCGGTAGAAAACAAAAAACCTGATCCTGAAGGAGTTTTGATGATTATCGAATTATTCAAAGCAACACCTTCTGAAACTCTTATGATTGGTGATGGTAAAAACGATATCCTTGCAGCTAAAGGTGCAGGAATTAAATCAGCTTATGTTACATATGGATATACCACAATCGATTCGATTAGCGATCTATCACCCGATTATTTTATTACGGAACCTCAAGAAATACTATTTATGTAAAATAATTCTAATTTATTCTCAGAAAAATTTGATTTATCAAATCTTTTTTATTAAAATTTGCATAAATTGTGTTAAGATTTTGATTAATAGTTTATATTAAAACAGAGGAAGATGTATGGCCGGAGAAGCTATAGAGAAAATTAGAGAGAAGGAAAAAGAGGGTCAGGAGATTATTGAAAAGGCAAAAGTTGATGCAAAAAATATAATTGAGGAAGCAAGGGAAAAGAAAGATCTGTACCTTGCTGAAAAGGATGAATTGTTAAAAAAGGAAGAGGCAACTATATCGTCGAGATATAAAAAGGAAACAGATGAAGCCATTAAAAGTCTTGAAGAAGAAAAAATAAAAGAAATTGAGGAGACAGATCAGCTTTGTAAAAAAAACCTCAATAGAGTAGTAGAGTTTATAACCCAGACAATTGTTGAGGAATAGAAAATGGCTTTAGATAAAGTTACAAAGGTTGAAATTACTGCGCATAACAGTATTATGAATAATCTCCTTGAAGAGCTTCAGGAATTATCGGTATTGCAAATCGATCCACATTCCATAGAAAAATGGGAAACTGAGAAAGAAAAGTTAGAAGAAACAGAGGAAAGCATTTTAGATTATAGATCAAGAATACAAAAAATTGAAAGGGCTATAAGTTTTCTTGATCCATACTTACCTCCTGTTCCATTGCTTATAAGTCTATCTGGAAATCTTCCGGTTATCGATAAGAAGAATCTTCAGAAAGAGGCCGAACAAAAAAATGCGGATAAAATTGTAGAAACCGCTATTCAGTATCAAATTAAACTCTCTGATTTAAATTCTTCTATTAGAGAACTTGAACAAAAAAGGATGGAGATGTTTCCTCTGTCAAATATTTCAGTTCCTTTATCAGTTATTCTTAATTTGCAAAAAACTAAGGTGATCGTTTCCAAAATAGATTCAGAGAAATACAATGAACTTCTCGATAAGATAACTTCAGATTTGATCTTCATTGAAAAAATAAGTGAAGGAGATGTAATCTACTTCTATATTTTATATCATCTATCGGAAACCAAAACAATTGAAGAATTAATGAGAACTTTTAGATTTGATCCTATCTCTTTAAATGTTATTGATAAAACCCCGCGTGAGTTAATTGTCGATTACGAAGAGGAGATTAAAAGGCTTAGAAGTGAAAAAGAAGAGCTAATAAAAAAGATAAAAGAATTGGCTTCAGGTATTGATGCCATAAGGTGTTACTATGATTTTTTATGCTCAGAGCTGGAAAAACATGAAGTTAAAAAGAAATTCTTCTTTACAAAGAAAACCTTTGTTATAAATGGATGGATAAAAAAGAGAGATTTTCATTTTCTTGAAGATATAACTAAAAAATATAAAGAGGTTTTTGTAAAAGAGATTGAAAAGAAGAAGGAAGAAGAGCCACCTGTTGTATATAAAAACAACAGGTTGGTTTCACCCTTCGAACTGATTGTGAATTTATATTCTCCTCCGTCACCTAATGAGATAGATCCCACTCCTATACTTATGCCTTTTTATGCCATATTTTTTGGGATATGTCTAACAGAAGCAGGGTATGGTCTTGTGATTATACTGCTTACAGCTTTGGCTCTTGCTATACTTAAACCAAGAGGTGTTAATAGAAAGTTTATAACGCTCTTTTTGATTTTAGGAGTTTTCACATTTGTTATTGGGACATTGATGGGTACAGTGTTTGGGATCGATTTTGAGCAACTTCCACAGAATCTTGAATGGCTGAAGAAGGCGCGTTATAAGGTTATGATATTTGATTCTTCAAAGGATGTATTAACTTTCTTTGGTCTTGCATTAGGACTGGGTATTATACATTTGATTACCGGGTATTTTATTAAAATGTACATGCTATTTCGCGATGGAGATTGGGCAGGGGCGGTTTGTGATCATTTGCCATGGGTATTTCTCCTTCTTTCACCTGTTCCAAAGATGCTTGAAAAGATAATGCCTCAGAATGCCCATGCTTTGAATATGGCGTTTTACATATTAATAGGTCTTTGGGCTGGAATAACCTTGCTGTTCTCTGAAAGAAAAACATGGAATCCGCTAAAAAGGATTGGAATTGGGCTATTTAGGCTTTACGATGTTTCTAGCGTTTTGGCCGATGTGCTTTCTTATTCGAGGCTGCTTGCTCTGGGATTGGCTACGGGAGTTATAGCTCATGTAATGAATACACTTGCAAAAATGGTGAATCAGATACCGGTGGTAGGTATAATAGGTTTTGTTCTCGTACTTGTTGTAGGGCACATGTTTAATCTGCTTATAAGTGGACTTGGTGCATTCGTGCATTCTATCAGGTTGCAGTACATGGAGTTCTTTACTAAATTCTATACGGGCGGCGGGGTACTATTTGAACCATTTACTGAAAAAAGAAAGTATACAAACAAACCTGAGTTAATCAGGAATAAAGCTAAATAATTTGGTTTTGGATGTTAAACTAAAAAATACATTATGAACATTTCGCAAGGAGGATAACATGAATACCGGTCTGTTTTTGGCCATTGCTGGTGCAGCACTCGCAGTTGCTCTTTCAGGTACAGGGTCAGCAAAGGGTATTGGTCTTGCTGCTTCTGCTGCTTCAGGCGCTATGACTGAGGATCCGAAAAAGTTTGGTAAGTTTATTCTGTTAGTTGCATTGCCGGGAACTCAGGGGATTTATGGTTTTGTTATGGGATTTCTTACGATTCAGAAAATAGGTCTTTTGGGTGGACAGGTGGTAAACTTAAGTGTATGGCAGGGATTAAATGTGTTTTTCATGAATCTACCAATCGCTATAGCTGGCCTATTTTCAGCTATTCATCAAGGAAAAGTTTGTGCAAGCGGTATTAGTTTAATCTCCAAGCAGGAAGGTGAAATGGGTAAAGCTCTGGTAATGGGTGTTCTTGTTGAGTTTTATGCAGTTCTTGGTCTTCTTGTATCAATATTTGTATGGCTCTTCTTAAAGTTCTAAAAAATTGATAAAGATTGGAGTTAACTTATGTCCGTTGAAGGAATTATCGAGAGGATAATAACTGAAGCAAGGGAAGAAGCGGCAAGGATAATCTCTGAGGCCGAAGAAGAAGCTAATCGGATAGATGAAGAATTGAAAAAAGAAGCTGATAAATATTATGATAATCAGCTAAAGTTGATTGACAAAAAGTACAGAAATGAAAAAGAAAGAGCCATACTCAATAAGAGGCTTGAAAATCGAAAAGAGGTTCTTCAGGTTAGACAAAAGTGGATGGATGATGCCTTTAACCGTGCTTATAGATCTTTAGTTGAGCAGCCATTTGAAAATTATAAAAATCTCATTTTAACGATGATAGATAAAGTATCTTCGACTAAAGACGAAGAGATCCTGTTTGGCAAAAAAGGTTCGGATGCCGAATTAAAAAGTATCGTTGATGAAGCAAACAAGAAACTGAATGCTAAGTTTAGCCTTTCGAAGGATAGAGGTAATTTTGAGTGGGGCTTCATACTCAAAAAAGGAAAAATTGAAACTAATGTTACTATAGATAGTTTATTCAGATATAAGAGGGATGAATTAGAACAAAAAGCTTGGGAGATCTTTAATGTTGCTCAGTAATCCCGAATTTGTTGAAAACAGTGAGTATGGTTTTGCAGTGGCCAGAATTAGGGCTCTTGAAAATAGACTAATTACAGGAGCGTCTTTCAATCAGCTTATCAATAGCTCTGAGGAGAGATTTATTCCCTTCCTTGAAGAGCTTGCAGGGATAGGAATAAAAGAAGAGGATACAGTTGATGATATACTTGAAAAACTTGAGTGGAATCTAACTGAAACCTTTTTTCTTGTTAAAGGCTTACTGATAGAGGATGAGTATAAGAGGCTAATATCTCTAAAATATGATTATGAACTTCTTAAGCTTATTATTAAGGAGCAGGGGGGTGGAAGGGTTAAAAGCCACAAATATACATCTCTAAGATCAAACTATACCTATCCTGTGATGAAATCTCTTATTGAAGCAGGAAACTTTCTCGATCTTGGTAAGTATATCAGTGCTGCTTATCAGAAGAGTACTGAAACTAAATCTATAACAGGTAAGGAGATAGATATAATTTGTGATAGAGCCTATTTTAATGAAGTTTTTGATTGTTTGAATTCAAGACCAAATCCTTTTATTGAGGGTTTTTATAGAAGGAAGATAGATACTATTAATCTAACTTCGATGCTCCGTCTTAAAAATAGAGGTGAGAAAAGGCCTCAGATAAACGAGGTTTTTATACCTAATGGCAGTATAGATATTGATCATTTTGAAGAATCCTTTGAGCTTACATTCGATGCTATTTCTACTCGGTTGAACTTTGCATGGTTTTCAAATATTTTGCAAACAATACCTAAAGGTGGAGAAGAGGATGATAATATAGCTCTGCTTGAGAGAGTCCTTGATGAGGGACTTATGAATTATCTCAAAGAAAGCATATATGTCACTTTTGGGGTCGAACCTGTAATTAGCTATCTATTTAAGATGGAGTTGCAGACGAATAATTTAAGACTGATCGTTTTATCAAGATATTCAGGGTTATCGGCAGATGACATAAAAAGAAATGTGAGAGGGATGAATGAGTAGTATAGCGGTATTGGGAGAAGAGAGAAACATTCTTGGTTTTAAGCCTTTCGGTGTGGATGTGTACCTGTTTAATGAAAGCGGAAAAAACCCTGAGGAATGGTTCTCGGAAATTTTAAAAGAAAATTATGAATTAATAATAATCACAGAATCGATTGCTGAAAAAGTCAGCGAACAAATAGATGAATTGTGGGAGAAAGAACTCCCTGTAGTTTTAACAATAAGAGGTTTGGGAGAAACTACAAGCTCCTCATTTGAGAGACTAAGACGTCTAGTAATAAAGGCTATTGGAGCAGATCTATTTAAGGAGAGTTAGTATGGATCAAGGTAAGATAATAAAAGTAGCAGGCCCGCTGGTTGTGGCTTCAAACATGCAGAATGCTAGAATATACGATGTAGTCAAGGTGAGTGACAAAAAGCTTATGGGTGAAGTAATAGAGATGCGTGGAGACGAGGCATCAATCCAGGTATATGAAGAAACGGGTGGCCTTGGTGTAGGGGAACCAGTATATCTTACAGGTGAGCCTCTGTCTGTCGAGTTAGGACCCGGGCTGATTGAATCAATATATGATGGGGTACAAAGGCCTCTGGATATGATTAAGGAGGTTGCAGGTGACTTTATTACAAGAGGCATCGATCTGCCTGGTTTGAGCAGAGAAAAAGTATGGGAGTTTAAAGCTACTGCAAAGACCGGTGATAAAGTTTCAGAAGGTGATGTGCTGGGTGAAGTCAAAGAAACGGTACTTGTTGACCATAAAATAATGGTTCCACCAGGGATTAATGGTGTAATAAAAAAGATTGAAAGCGGGAGTTATAAGGTAACCGATGCAATAGCTGTTATTGAAGCAGATAACGGCAAGGATGTTGAGGTAACCTTAATGCAGGAATGGCCTGTAAGAAAACCCAGGCCCTATAAGGAGAAGCTTTCTCCAAATGAACCTTTGGCTACAGGTCAGAGGGT
>QNBN01000064.1 GCA_003645695.1 Spirochaetota bacterium
GTTATATTATTGATGTTTTATCAGGGTAGGAGAATAAATTTAATAAAAAAACAATTATTACTTTAAATATTCAATAAGAGCCACAGTTGGTATTATAATTGCTATTAATTTGTTAAATACAGGATAGTAAGATTAACATTGAATTGAGGAAAAGATATGTACTTTCAGGGAACCATTAAAAATGAAATAACTATTGAAGGAATAGGACTTCATACGGGTAAGAGGAACAAGGTTCGGATTTTACCGGCAGCGCCGGATACAGGTATAGTTTTTACACCGATGAAAAATGATGAAGGTACAGTAACGGATGAAGATACAGTACATGCAAACATTAAAAATGTAATAGCCACAAATAATGCATTAACCATAGGAAATGATAATTTTAAGGTAAAAACTATAGAACATTTTCTTGCTGTTTTTTTTGCATTGGGAATAACAAATCTCATAGTTATGGTAGATGGCGAGGAGATGCCAATACTTGATGGCTCATCTAAAGAGATAGTTGATATGATTGAATCAGCTGGTATTAGGATTCAAAACTCCTTCTGCACTCCAATTTATCTTCCATATCCTGTGTGGGTAGAAATGAATGGAAGTTATCTAATTGCATTGCCCAATTCAAATTTTAAAATTACCTACACCATAGATTTTACAAGCAAAAGCAAAGCTATTGGAACCCAAACGGCACAATATGTGTTAACTCCCGAAATATTTAAAGATGAGATAGCACCAGCTAGAACATTCGGATTTTATGAGGATATAGAGGATCTTTATAAATCCAATCTGGCTCAAGGTGGTTCGACCGAGAATGCTTTAATTTTTACAAAAGATGAGCTCCTGAATGATGAGCTTAGATACAATGATGAATGTGTAAGACATAAGATACTGGATCTTATTGGAGATCTTGCAGTTTTGGGAAAAAGGATAAATGCTCATATAATAGCTTATAAATCTGGTCATACTCTCGATATAGAGCTGGTAAAAAAAATCAATAGATCTTTAAGGAGAACAAGAAATATCAATAGAGTCCCTGCTGAGATTATTAAAGAGAAGCATAGAGAGTTCTATCGATTCAAAAGGAGGATTAACCTATAAAACAGGTGAACGATAAGTAAATTCTATTAATATATCTATAATAAAAAGCTAACGATTAACATTCCTCGATTTTTAAATTAAAACAAATTTAAAGTTGTCCTATATGAAATTATAAAAGCTAATTGGTTTATCTGTATTAATTAATTCATAAGTGTATTTTATTTGCCTACCTTGTTAACAAATCTGAAAGACTTTTGTAAATAGTTCAAAATATTTTTACAATTTGCTTCTATCCTTGACAATGGTATCAAAAAAAGATGTTAATGAAATCATTTACCGCCAGGAAATAGCAAAAGATCTTGAGGATAAAATATTAGCTATCAGAATTAAAGATTTTGCTAAAAAGATGATAACTGTAAGATGTTATCTTACACTGGTAAACAAATTATATTATAAATATCATAAAGATGGCTGGTATCTTGAAGCTATATATACTTATTGTGAGGCAGTTAATGAGTTATCTATTGAATTGTCAAAGTTTAATCTAAGATCAAAGGGTCTTATATCGTTTCGAGAATATTTAAAGAATTATGTCGAATCCCAAGAATTTATTAAGCTTTTTCAGAAGTAAAAAAGATTATATCAGATTTAGCATCAATAAGATACTGTATAGATAGAAATGTTTACCCCTTAAAAAGCCCTAATTTTAACTTCTCCCCCTAATCCAACAGTTAGGAAATTATCAAAAAGATCGTAAAAAGCCAGTTTAAAGCTCAGGAAGTCATTTAAATAAAGTAATAATCCAGCATTAAATATTCCTCGATTTGTATTCCATGGTAATCCCAGCCCCTCTCTTATGCTGAAATTCGTAAATTCACCAATAAAATAAAGCTGGTTTCCAATAATGGCTTTTTTCAGGGCAAGTAAAAAATCTATATCGTATCCGGCATTTATACCAAGTGTGTATCCTATTCCTGTAGAAATATAACCCAATTTGCCAGCATTGTCGCTTACAAGACCGTAGATTGAAATTGGTGTTCCGGGCAAACCAACATCCTTGCTTATAAACTGTACATGAACTCCTAAAGCAGCCTTGAACCCACTGCTTTTGCCGTAAAACATATACTTGGATCCAATAATAAAAGGTGTACCTTTAAACTCCTGTCCGCTTGTTGTAGTTAATATTTCCTTACCGGCATATAGTTCCAGATTATTTATCGGAGATGTATTTAAGGAGAGGTAAAAATTACCTGGGGTGAAGATATACCCCGTATTTATATCTATATCACCTTTGGTTGGAGTATCGGGAATTGGTACAGTAAAGTATCCTTTTGCCCCTATAATTGTTGTTTCTCCTAATATATATGAAGTTGGGATTGATAGTAGAATTATTAATATAACTATTTTCACCTGTTTTTTCATAAAAACCTCCATCAATTTTTAATTCTTAATTAGATTAACACAAATAAAATAATTATACAACTTAGATTTACATAAAAATTGAATATTATTGTGAGTAATATTATATTTTTCAAAATTTTTATGGAGAGTATAAATTATGAAATACAGCCAAACATTCATCCCAACATCAAAAGAGGTCCCAAGAGAAGCAACAATAAGTAGCCATATTCTTATGCTAAGATCAGGAATGATAAAGAAACTCTCCAGCGGAGTATATTCTCTTTTACCAATTGGCCTCAGGGTTATCAGAAAAATAGAAAATATTATTCGAGAAGAGATGGATAAAATTGGAAGCATTGAATTCCAGCTTCCGGTTTTAATTCCGGCAGAGCTATGGAAGAAGAGTGGAAGATGGTATGCAATGGGTCCGGAATTAATGAGGTTGAAGGATAGAAACCGTCAGGATTTTGTCTTATCCCCAACCCATGAAGAAGTCTTTACAGATATTATGAAGGACCACATCAAATCGTATAGAGATTTACCAATCACTGTTTATCAGATTGGACTTAAGTTTCGCGATGAGATAAGACCAAGATTTGGAGTTATGAGGGCTAAAACTTTCTTAATGAAAGATGCCTATTCTTTTCATCAGGAGGAAGATTGGGACTCTTTGCAGAAAACATACTCTGATATGTCCAGGGCATACAAAAAGATATTTTATAAGTGCGGACTTGATACTATACCTGTAGAAGCGGATTCCGGTGCAATGGGCGGGAATAAATCAGAGGAATTTATGGTACCTTCCCATATTGGAGAAGAAGAGATCGTACAGTGTCCCTCCTGCGGATATGTGGCAAATATGGAAAAAGCTGTATCAAAAATTAATGAAGTTTCTTATACAGATTGTGGTAATATAGAACTTTATCATACACCTAACGTAAAAACAATCGATGATCTGAGCCATTTTCTAAATAAAGGGCGTGAATACCTCATAAAGACCATGGTTTATAAGGCCATCAGTGAGGGAGAAGATAAAAAAGATGAAAATCAATATGTTATGGCCCTTGTAAGAGGTGATTTAAATATCAACGAAATCAAACTAAAGAACTATCTCGGAGCGGTCGAACTCGAACCCGCAGATGAAAGAGAAATAGAGGAGAAAATAGGGATACCTCCGGGTTTTATGAGCCCCGTGGGCTTAAAAGGTATTAGAGTTGTTGCTGATGAAAGCGTAAGAAAAATCAAATGCGGAGTATGTGGTGGGAATAAGAGGGATTATCACTTTGTAAATGTTAATGTGGAACGAGATCTCCCAAATATTGAAGCTTTTACAGATTTAAAAACAGTGAGGGAAGGTGATTTCTGTACCAATTGTGGGAACAAATTGAAAATATTTCGTGGTATTGAACTTGGACATATCTTTCAGTTGGGCAATAAATATACAAAGGCTTTTTCTATGACATATCTTGCTGAGGATGGTAAGGAGAAGTATCCTATTATGGGTTGTTACGGGATTGGGGTAGAGAGAACTGCAGCAGCTGTGATTGAGCAGAATCATGACGAAGATGGAATAATATGGCCAATTAGCGTTGCACCGTATCATCTATATATCCTGCCTATAAAATATGCTGGTAAGGCTAAAGAGGTTAGTGATAGGATCTATAGTAATTTGATCAATCAACGATATGAGGTTCTGCTGGATGATAGGGAACTTAGGCCCGGAGTTAAGTTTAAGGATGCTGATCTTATTGGAATACCGTTCAGGATAACAATAGGTGATAAAGGCCTCGCTAAAGGTAAGGTTGAACTGTATGAAAGAAGAACCAAAAAAAAAGAGCTAATCCCTGTTGATGAGGCAGAAAATATCTTGAAGGAAAAAATTGAACAAGAGTTTACAAAATATCGTATTATTTCTTAATGCACTTACTCTTTAACTTTAATAAAATGTGATAGTTTTAGGTTTTTAATGTTTGATTTAAAATCAAAAATATTTATTATTACTATTGGGATACGGATACACTATTGAATTAAAAAAATGGATTTAATTTATTATCTCCATTACCCATATTAAAAATGAATCTTAATGGAGTGTATTAATATGAATGAAGTTTCGATTATTATTGGGAGTGATTCTGATATTCCTGTTCTAGAAGACGTAGTTACTATACTGGATGAGTTTCAAGTTTCTTATGAAAAAAGGATTCTATCAGCTCACAGGACTCCGGATATTTTAATTAAATATGTCAAGTCAACAGAAAAAAATGGTACAAGGGTATTTATAGCAATAGCTGGGATGTCAGCTGCATTGCCGGGTGTTGTGGCATCACTCACATTAAAACCGGTAATAGGTGTGCCTGTTTATAAAAGTGGAGGAGCTTTTTCAGGGATGGATTCGCTTCTTTCTATAGTTCAAATGCCTCCAGGAGTTCCTGTGGCAACCGTTTCGGTTAATGGCGGAAAAAATGCTGCTCTTCTTGCTCTTAGGATTCTTGCTCTTGAAAATAATAATATTGGTTCTAAACTTGCTGAATATTTAGAAAAACAGAAAAATAAGGTATTAGAAAAAGATTCTAAATTGAATAGCGAATGATGGCACTCAATAATATACGGCATTCAATAATATAATAAAGGCTCGAATATTTTGCTATTGAGTTTGAATAGACTCTTAATATTCTTTGTTTATATATAAGTCGCCGTTTCCCAGAAACTGGTTTTACTTAATATTAAGAAGTAATCTTGTAGCATATAAAACAATTTAAAAATAACCGTAATAACATTTATGAGATTACTCTAAAAATTGGATTTTATTTTTATGAGCAAATCAAAGAAATATATGATATATAAGGGATTATAGATTACTTGCCTTGATGATTAAAGGCTTGAATTGACAACACCCTATATTTTGGGAGTAAACATATTCATAAAATTTAATACAATTTAATAGGGGGGATCTTTTGAAAAGAGATATTTACGAAAATATAAGCCCTTTGGACGCAAGATACTATAAAAGCAATAAAAATTTGATGGAGGATCTTGCAAAATACCTTTCAGAGAATTCTGTAATTAAGTATCAGGCTCTGGTTGAGATCGCAATGATTTCAGTTATGGAAAGGTATGGAATAGCACCATCTGGTGCAAAGGAAGAGATGGTTTCTGCTTTAAAAAAAATAACACCTGAAGAGGTATACAACGAAGAGGCAAGGACAAGACACAATATAAGAGCTCTTGTCAATGTATTTCAAAAGTATGTAGATAATGATAATGTGGCTCCTTTTATTCATCTTTCGGCAACTTCGGAAGATATAACAGGAACGGCCCAGTCTTTGAGAATAAAGGATGTAACATACAGGGTTATTGTACCAAAAACTCTCGAGTTTATGGAACAAATAATAAAAATTATTGAAAAGGAGGCTGGAACTGTACAAATTGGAAGAACCCATGGACAACATGCAGTACCAATAACAGTAGGTTATCTGTTTTCTGGCTATCTTGATAGGCTGGGGGGAAGGTTAATTAGAATAATTGAAGCAGCCGACAATTTAAGGGGTAAAATGAGTGGTGCAGTGGGAGCTTATAACGCCTCTTCTCTTTTATTTGATGATCCAAGGAAGTTTGAAGAAGATGTACTAGAAGAGCTTGGATTGAAACCTGGTGCATTTTCATCACAAATCATCGAACCAGAATACATGCTTGACTATATACACGCAATTATCTCTGCTTTTGGTGTCCTTGCTCAAATTTCTGATGATATCAGACATCTTCAGAGGACTGAAATTGGGGAGATGGGAGAAAACTTTGAGAAAAATCAAGTGGGTTCATCTACCATGCCACATAAACGAAATCCCTGGAACTTCGAACATGTAAAATCAATGTGGAAAGAGTTTATGCCCCGGGTTATAACAAGATATATGGACCAAATATCAGAACATCAAAGAGATTTAACCAATTCCGCTTCGAACAGGTTTATCGTTGAGATCATTACAGCATTTACTATATCTGTTGATAGACTGGTTAAGCAGTTTGAAAAATTGAAGATAGATTATGAAAACTTAAAGGCTAATCTGGGCAAAACGAAATGGATGTTTTTAGCTGAGCCATTGTATATTCTACTAGCAAAAGCAGGAGAAAAGAGAGCACATGAGATTGTAAAACAGGCAACATTAAAAGCAGAAAAGGAAGGTAAGGATCTGTTTTCCATTGTAAGGGAGGAAGAAGCTTTTAAAACTATTGTAAAAAGCAAAGAATGGAAAAGTTTAGAATCCGACCCCTCAAGTTATATAGGTAAAGCTCATGACAGGGCTCTTGCTATTCTTTACTTATGGAAGAGTAGAGCGGATGAAATAAAAGAAAGCTGTAAAAACTACAAGGAAGCTGGTTATGAAGAATAAAGGGTTTGAAGATTTTTTAGATGCTGACAAACCGCATGAGGAGTGCGGAGTAATAGGTTACGTATCAAAGAATAAAAATTACGATGTTTCAACTCCAATATATCTGGGACTTTATGCTCTTCAGCATAGAGGACAGGAAAGTGCCGGAATTGCAACATATAATGAGGGATTTATTAATGTTAAAAAGGGTAAAGGTCTGTTAACACGGGTTTTTAATCCGGAGGATTTTAAATCTTTAAAGGGTAACATTGGAATAGGCCATGTTCGATACTCAACAACTGGCTCGGGATACATTCAAAACGTTCAACCAATTATCGCCCAATACTGGGGCGGTATGATAGCTATATCACATAATGGAAATATTGTTAATTCCAAAGAGCTCAGGGATAAACTTATAGATAAGGGTTCGATAATAAGATCAAGTTCCGATACAGAACTTATATTGCACCTTATCTCTAATGAAAAGAGGCACGATATTGAAAAAGCAGTACTAAATGCAATTCATAAACTTACAGGAGCCTATTCTATGGTGATGATAGCGGATGAAAAGCTTATTGGAATTAGAGATCCTTACGGTTTTAGGCCCCTATGTCTAGGCAAGACAGATAATGGTTTTGTAATTGCCTCCGAAACGACAGCTCTTGATATTATAAATGCCAAGTTTGTGAAAGATGTTGATCCTGGCGAAATGATAATTTCAGACGGTGAATATTACAAGTCTGTAAAATTTAAGAAAAACGAACGGAATGCCCTATGTGTCTTTGAATATATTTATTTCGCCAGGGCTGATTCTGTAATTGACGGGATCAGTGTTTATGAAGTGAGGAAAAAGATGGGGATGGAGCTTGCAAAGATGAGCAGTGTTAATGCGGACATTGTGATCCCAGTTCCGGATTCTGGTGTAACTACAGCAATTGGTTTTGCAAGACAGGCAGGCATTCCCTTTGAAATAGGGCTTTTTAAAAATTCATACGTTGGAAGGACATTTATTCACCCGGGAAAAGATGAGCGGGGAATTAAGGTCAGGATTAAGTTAAATCCAATAAAAAGTGTTTTAAAGGGTAAAAATGTTGCAGTTGTAGATGATTCAATAGTCAGGGGCACGACGAGTAAGAGAATAATAAAGTTAATAAGAGAGGCAGGAGCTAAAGAGGTACACATGTTTATTAGTTCTCCTCCAATTAAACACCCGTGTTTTTTTGGAATTGATACTTCAGAAAAAAAGACGCTGATTGCATCCGCACATACAGTAGAACAGATAAAAGAGTATCTGGAAGTAGATTCCTTAATCTATATAACGATCGAAGGACTTGCAAGAGCTGTGGGCAAACCTCTTGATTCTCTATGCTATGCATGTTTTAATGGTGATTATGCTATTCCGGTTGATGAAGAGGGTTCATTATCTAAAACAATACTCGAAGAGTATAAGGTTTTCGAGAGGTAAGTTATGGGATTAACATATAGGGATTCCGGTGTTGATATTGATAAAGGCGATAGATTTGTAGAGATAATCAAAGAAAAATTGAAGGGGGAAGAGAGAAAAAGTATAGGATTATTTGGAGGTCTCTATGACATAGGGAAATTAAGGTATAAAAATCCAGTTCTCGTTTCCAGCACAGACGGAGTTGGGACAAAACTTCTACTTGCAAAGATGGCCGGCAAATACTCTACGATCGGGATCGACCTTGTTGCAATGTGCGTAAATGATATTATCACGCTTGGTGCAAGGCCGCTTTTCTTTCTTGATTATATGGCAACAGCAGAGCTTGATCTTAATAAGGCTTCAGATATAATAGATGGAATCCTGGAGGGATGCAGACAATCGAAATGTTCTCTTCTTGGAGGAGAAACAGCTGAAATGCCGGGCGTTTACAGAAAGGATGATTATGAACTGGCAGGTTTTGCTGTAGGTATTGTCGAAAAAGATAAAATAATCGATGGCAAACACATTAAAGCCGGCGATAAACTAATTGCTCTTCCTTCAAGCGGTATACATAGCAATGGCATTAGCCTTGCGAGAAAAGCTCTTTTTGAGATTAAAGGATACTCTGCGGACGATATTATCCCACCTTTAGAAAAAAGACTTATCGATGAGCTGTTAGTACCCACAAGAATTTATGTTAATGTTGTTGTAGATATTTTAGATAGAGTTCCAGTAAAGGGAATTGCACATATAACCGGCGGAGGTTTGTATGGAAACATCAAAAGAATAATACCGAAAGGTCTGGATGTAAAAATTCAATGGCAATCTTTACCAGTTTTGCCAGTATTTGAAATTATAAAAAATGCAGGAGAGATAGATATTGATGAGATGAGAAGGACATTTAATATGGGGGTAGGATTGATTTTTATAGTTGAAAACAAAGATGAAAAAAATCTGTTAAATTTGCTTTATAAAATAGGAGAGGCTCCATTTACAATTGGAGAGATCATAAGCAGGTAAAAAAATATTTTTAATCCACCTTCTTACGGCTATTTTACGTTTTAATTTCTTGGTTTATCTCAACAAAAGGTATTTATTATTTAAATTTAGGAGATAGAAATGGAAAAGAAGAGGATTGCTGTATTTATATCCGGCAGGGGTTCTAACTTTAAAGCAATCTCAGAGCACATAAAAAATGGTGATATTAATGCAGAAATTGTTGTTGTAATTTCGGATAACCCTGAAGCAAAGGGACTTGCTTATGCCCGGGAAAATAGATATCCTACACAGGTCTTTGAGTTTAAAAAGGGTACTGACAGGGTAAAGTATTTTGAATCGATAATGGATTTCTTAGAGGATAGAGATATTGATCTTATTGTTCTAGCAGGATTTATGAGAGTATTGAGCGAGAATATTATCAACAGGTATAAACATAGGATCATTAATATTCATCCTGCACTGCTTCCATCATTTCCAGGAACACATGCCCAAAGACAGGCTCTGGAGTATGGTGTAAAAATCTCCGGCTGTACTGTTCATTTTGTAGACAGTGGTGTAGATACAGGGCCTATAATTAAACAAGCTGTAGTAGAGGTAAAGGACGATGATACTGAGAATACCCTTGCTGATAGAATTCTTGAAAAAGAGCACATTATTTTTCCTGAATCGATAAAACTCTTCTGTGAAGATAAACTTAAGATAGAAGGCAGAAGAGTAAAAATAATATAATTAATATAAGGAGGGATACATGGATTTATCTAAAGCATACCATAAAATTGAATTAAAAAATGTTCCTTTATTAAGGAGCGGTAAGGTGCGCGATCTTTTTGACCTGGGTGATAATCTGCTAATGGTGGCATCGGATAGAGTTTCAGCTTTTGATGTAGTTCTACCCAATGCAATTCCCTATAAAGGAAAGGTTTTAAACTCCCTTTCGGCATTCTGGTTCAGGAAAACAAGGGATATTATACCAAATCATTTTATTACAGATAGAGTTAAGGAATTTCCTGTAAAACTCACTGATGAAGAGAAAGAAATTCTAAAGGGGAGAGCATCCCTTGTTCAAAAAGGGGAGATGATAGAGGTTGAATGTATTGTTAGAGGATATCTTGATGGTTCAGGCTGGAAGAGCTATAGAGATACTGGTAAACTTTTTGATATCGAACTTCCATCAGGATTGAAGCAGGGTGATAAACTTCCAGAACCTGTTTTTACACCAACTACTAAGGCAACTGGTGGTGAGCATGATGAGTATATAGGCTTTGATAAAATGAAAGAGTTAATTGGTAGGGATAAAGCGGAGTATATAAAGGATAAATCCCTTGAACTGTACAATTATGCACATAAATACTCCTATGAAAGGGGAATTATTCTTGCCGATACAAAGTTTGAGTTTTCAATAATCGATAATGAAATAAAGCTGGCTGATGAGATATTTACACCTGATTCTTCAAGGTATTGGGATATTAATCTATACAAACCGGGAGGACCACAGCCTAGTTACGATAAACAGTTTATAAGAGATTGGCTTGAAGCTCAGGATTGGGACAAAACTCCTCCAGCTCCACCATTACCGGATGATGTAGTAGAAAAAACTGTGGAGAAGTATCTTGAGGTTTTTAAAAAGATTACAGGTATGGATATAAAAGAGGTTTAGAATCCATATAAAGATTCCTTATTCAACTTACATTCATATATTCATTTAGATTCACTGAATGAGATTTATCATTCTTCGTTTTTAGTTTTAGAAAAGATTTTTTTGGCTTCTATTCACAATAAAGGCAGGAGGAAGAAATATGAATGCCCTGGTTTTGGGAAGTGGCGGTAGAGAACATACAATTGCCTATAAACTTTCTTTAAGCAGTTCTATAGATAGGCTGTTCTGGACCCCAGGAAATGGTGCAACAGAAGAAATAGCAGAAAATCCTGGTATTAATATAAATGATTTTGGCAGAATTATATCGTTTGTTAAACAGAATAATATTGAGTTGACTGTGGTAGGTCCTGAAGCACCTCTTGTTGATGGTATAAGTGATAGATTTAGGGAGGAGGGTTTGAATATATTTGGACCTGAATCAAAAGGAGCTATGATTGAGGGAAGTAAGATATTTGCGAAAAAATTGATGGAAGAGGTTGGCATCCCAACGGCCCGGTTCAGAGAGTTTTACAGCTATAAAGATGCCAGAAGATATATAGATCAAATTTCTCCGCCATATGTTATTAAAGCAGATGGCCTTGCAGCCGGAAAAGGGGTTATCATTGCGGAAAATAAAGAAAGTGGGGAAAAAGCTCTTGTGGATATGTTTAAAAATAGAATATTTGGGGACAGTGGTACCAAAGTGGTTATTGAACAGTTTTTAAAAGGAGAAGAAGCAACTGTACTCGCCTTATGTGATGGTAAGAATGTTTTGCCCCTTATTTCATCCCAGGATCATAAAGCTGTTTATGATGGAGATAAAGGACCAAACACTGGGGGAATGGGTGCAATTGCACCGGCTCCAGTTGTAAATAGTAGGGTTCTGGGTAAAGTAGTTGATAGAATATTAAATCCACTGATAAATTTATTTATTAAAAGAGGGATTAAATATCGCGGTGTGATATATGCAGGACTTATGATTATTGATGAGAATCCCTATGTTATAGAGTTTAACTGTAGGTTCGGTGATCCCGAAACCGAAGCAGTTCTACCTCTAATGGAATCTGATTTTGGAAAACTGCTTTTTTCGACCTTGAAGGGAGACCTTTCTAACACGGAAATTAAATGGAAAGATGGGTACTGCTGTGATGTTGTTCTATGTTCCGGGGGTTATCCGGGGAAGTACGAAAAGGGCAAAGAGATTCATGGATTGGAAAAACTGAAGGATAAGAGAGATGTCTTTGTTTTCCATGCAGGAACAAAAAAGGAGGATAATCGATTGCTTACTAACGGTGGTAGGGTTCTGAACATTGCTGCTGTTGGTAATACCCTGCAGGAAGCCATAGGAAAGGCTTATGAGCATGTTAAAATGATTAACTTCGAAGGAATGCACTATCGAAAGGATATTGGCTTTAAAGGATTGAAGCATTTGGAATCCTAGTACATGTTTCCAGAATAGGCAATTATGGCCTAACTTTGTATCGTTCAAACTGAAAGGTTAAAAAAGAATTGTGGGAGAATTGCATATCTTCAATCTGGATGGTCACCTGGAATGACTTTTCCTTAAATAGCCATCAACTTAAGCTTCCAGAACAACCAATATCGAGGATTGTTTCTTCAAAGCTGTGGAGGCGGCGGGAATCGAACCCGCGTCCTGCAGTAAGGTTACTTAAACATCTACATGCTTAGCCTGAAATTGCTGATTCAGCTTCCGGAGGCTTTCAGGCAGGCCACGGAAACCTATCCTGA
>QNBN01000065.1 GCA_003645695.1 Spirochaetota bacterium
AATATCCCAGCTCATCTATAATAAGCAGAGACTGTCTACTGAGTTTATCTATGTACGAGGAGAGGGTTTTTGAAATCTTTGCTATTTTAAGCTCCTCCACCAGATCAGAGGTTTGGATAAAGTGTTTTCATTTTTATTTAGAATCATCAAAATTTAAATGAAATCAGGAGATTTAAAACAGAAGTATTTTTATAGAAGTAAGGGAAGACTGAACTTAAGGTTGCAATGGCAAGTTAGATTTGTCTATAGTCTTATCCCTGTTTTTTGCCTGTTAATACTTAAATATTTATTTATGGAAATTAAACTGATTTTCTATTAGAATTTAAACTGGGCATGGTTTAATGTTTATAATCAGGAGAGATGGTAGGATGCATAAGAGGAAGGCCATAATTTTATGGGTTATGATTTTTGGCATGTTGATTTTTGTTTCATGTACCAAAAAATCTAATATTAAAAAGCAGGCTGTGCTTTATATAAACGGCAGGGCACTCAATGTTGAAATAGCTTCTAAAGATGAGGAGAGGCAGAAGGGGTTAATGTACAGAAAAGAACTAGGAGAAAATGAGGGCATGCTTTTTGTTTTTGAAAAGGATAAAATCCTTTCTTTCTGGATGAAGAATACCTCAATTCCACTCTCTATAGCTTTTCTGGATAAAAATGGAAAGGTTATCGATATATATGACATGAAACCCTTTTCTCTTGAGCCTGTTGTGTCGAAATTAAAATGTAGATATGCCCTCGAGGTAAACAGAGGCTATTTCAATAAATGTGGATTAAAGGTTGGAGATAAAATAGACCTTACTGGAATCTATAAAAAATGAAAAATTGGTTAATTGTATTATTGTTAGTGATAACTCTGTTTTTTTTAATATATACCACAGATACCTACGGAATGGCAAAGCAAAGGTTACTTATATATGGCTTTAAAAATGTTACAGAGAGGGCGGACAATAATGCTCTAAATGTTAAGCTATCCATTTTTTTATACGATCAGATCTTAAATGTTAAAAAAAAGAGATATAAGCCCTATCTTGTTGAAAAATTGAAGGAGTCCTCGGATAAATTAAATATCAATTTTGCTACAGATGAAGATTATTTGTATGAGATTGGTAAAGAAAAGGGTTTTGATCTTATTCTCTATGGATTCTATGATATAGGAGGGGAAAAATTAAAGATATTTCCAAAGTTATTTATAGTTGATAGAAAAATTGTTGTCAATGCTGATAGGTTATATCCCACTATCTATAATTCTGTGAAAGAGGCAGAAAAATTGGGATTCTACAAGCTAATAAATTATGAGAGTAAGAAAAAGTTAAAATATGTTAACATAGATTATGAGCTTGTAACTAAGGAAATGCCTCTTCCGGAGGTTGGAACAAATGTAGAAATTTCAAACAATAAAAAGTTAGAGACCTCCTGCCCACGAATATTTTTTGAAATATCAAACCATACTGGATTTATATTTCCCACGGATATTTGGGATATGTTATATTCATCAGGATTTTTTACGGATATTGATCTATCTATTCTTTCTTCTAATAGATCTTTCCCGGTTTCTTTGACCTTTCATACACGGTATTCAATAATGGATATGTCCGGAAATGGTGAATATATAGATTCAGAGTTAGATATGTTTTATCTTGGGTTAGGTCTTGACTATAACCTTCATCTATTTGAGTTTTTGGATACAATTAGATTTTCAGGATCCGGAGGTTTTACCAATACCTTGCTTAAAATAAATAACAAGGATTTTATATCCATTGATCCGACTGGTAGCATCGAGCTGATCCTTATATTTAAAATGAGTAAAACATTGAAACTTAGATTGGGTTTCGGTGGAATATATGTTTCATATATTAACCGTCCCTTTGAAGCATTGTATTCTTCTGCTGGAATTATTTTTGGAAAGTAGAGTATGATTGTTATGCAGAAAAGGTTCTTAATGGTCAATATTTTTTTGCTTTTATTTTGTTTGATATTTGCCATAAATATATCTGCTGTAGAACTATATATAAATACGAACCCGATCGATTCAAAGGTATTTATAGATGGTATCTTAGTGGGAGAAAGCCCGATAAGGATAAAAATTAAAGAAAAAAGAAGTATTCAAATAGACATAGTAAAAGACGGTTACAAGAAGCTGGTTAAGACTATTACACTTGCTGATAAAGGTATAATTAACCTTCATTATGATCTTACTCCAGATAAAATTGAGCTGATTTTCAGGGATAAAGGTAAGATTATCAACATATGCGGAATGCCTATAGGGGAAACCCCTGCAATTCTTTATAATGTTCCTAATGGGATGTATGAAATAGTTAAAAATGATAATAGTTATGAGATAAATCCAGCCGGATATAAATATGCAATTAGATCAACAGTTGTAGAAAGTATATATTCGGGTGGTATGTTAAGCCTGCTTTTGCTTGGAATGAATGATACGCAAAAAAGTGGGGATAAGGTGGGTACTGCTGTAACTGGATTTGGATCAGTGATAATGTCCACAATATTAGGTTATGATATCCTGAAATTATTCAAAATAATAATTACCAGGGAGAGAGCTAGAAACGAAATAAAAACGATTAAGTATAAACCCTATAAGAAAAAAGATGATAGGGTCCTTTTTACTCAGGGGGTTAGCCTTTTAGGACAAAAGAATTATAACCAGGCTATCGGGAAATTTAGTTTGCTAACAAAGCTCTATTCAGATTCTCAGTATGTCCCGATATCATACTATGAGCTGGGTTTGGCCTATTATAATTTGAAGAATTATAGGGCAGCTTCAGATGTTTTATATGAATTTCTTAATAAATATCCTGTATATGAGGTATATCAGTATGCATTTTACTATTATATAGATTCACTGGTGATGTTAAATGAATATGAAAGGGCTTTCGTTGCTTATAAGAAGTATAAACCTACTATCATTGAAGATGAAAGCGGATTAATGTATAAAAAATACTTTAAAGTTCTGTTAAAGCTCTATAATAAAGACAGGACAAATTATAAAGAAATTCTAAAGGATATTTTAAACTATATAGATTATTATGCAGAAGAATATTCGAATAGTTCTGCGTATCCTGAAATTATGGTAAAAAAGGCTGAGTTATTGTATAGATATATTAATAGAAAGAAAGGCCAGAGATTGATAGAAGACTTGCAGCGAATATACAGGAAGGATAAAAAAATTATTAAAGAATTGGAAAATATTGTAAGGAAATGAATAAATTACTTAGCTTTAAACTAAATGGGCATACACTAGCTGTACCAATGGAGCAGGTGGAAAAAATACTTGTAAATAAATATCCCACCAGGTCTGAATTCCTTCTTTCCACGGGAGTTGAAGTTAAAAACCTCACTAATTATGTACCTATTACTGGTAAAGAAAATGTAAGTTATGAAAATATAATATTTATTAAAGATCAAAAAGATTACTATGGATTTACAGTAGAAAAGGTTCTTGGATATTTATCGTTAGGAAATAAGCTGATCCCGAAAAAAGGAAAAGCTGTATTGGGTTATGTCAGATATGATGAAAAATTGATTCCTGTTCTGAATTTGAAGGGAATAACCAACGGGGAGATTGAATTAACCGAAGAAGATATAGAGGAAATAAGATCATTCTCTGGAAGAGAGGGTCTATCAGAACAAGGTACGGAAGAAGAAGGTGAAGAGATATATGAGATAAGCAAAGAAGAGGTATATAGCGCGATTGAAGAAGAGATAAATAAGCGGAAAAAGGGAATTACTGCTGATATTAAAATACAGAGTGAAAAAAAGGGATTTGTTCTCCCTTTAGTTGTAAATCTTATTATAGTCGCTGTGGTTACTGCCGGGATATTATATTATGTTCTTGTTGCGAATAGAAGTGCCTTTACTATTACCAGCACAGGAGCTGTAGGAGGGGTAGAGGAGGAGGTAATAAAGGAGATAAAACGAAGATCTCAGGAACAGGTTGAAGAACAGAAGAAAAAGTTAGAGGAGGCAAAAAAAAAGCTGACCTCCCTCGAAAAGGAAAGAGAATACTTCTTAAAAAATCAGGATAAGATTTTATCAGAAAAAGAAAAAAAGCTAAGAGAGGAGTATGAGAAAAGACTGGCAGAGGCAAGGAAAAGAATAGAAGAAAGTGGTGTAAAGGATGTTGAGAGCGAGTATCAAAAAGAAAAGCAAAGGATATATGAAGAGTTTTTAAGAGACAAACAGGAGATTCAAAGACAGGTGGAGGAGGCTAAGAAAAAATTTGAGGAGGAACTTAAGAAAAAAGAGGCGAGCTTAAAACAAGAAGTGGAAAAGTACAACAGGCAAATATCAGAAATGGAACAGAGGCTTATAGAACAGAAACAACAGCTCGAACTTGCCCAAAAAAAAGCACGGAATATCGAAGCAGAACAGCAGGTATATCTAGCATTTAGGAGACAGTTGAATGGATTTTACAATAAAGCATTATCAAAATTCTATTATAAGAGGTATGAAGAAGGGATAAAGATCCTTAAAAGCATGATTCCTGTTATCGATAAGGCTCAGAAAAGTGGAATAGGTGACAAAAATGAATTAAACGTAGAAAAAAAGCTGGTTAGTAATCTTATCGATATGGCTATGGCTGAAAAAAGCAAAATTGATTTTGATAAAATGATAAAAAGAACATATAATGCTGCAAGAACATTACAAAAATCTGGAAAATATGAAGAAGCGATGATGAAATATTTTACAGTATACTCTCTCACAGGGGATACCAATCTTAAACGAATTGCCTTGATGAATGCTAAGAGCCTTATGGAGGATATCTTCAATAAATTGAATGAAGAAAACAAAAAGAAATTGGAGCAGAATGCAAAGATATTGCTACAGGATGCAATTCAATTAAAGAATACTGGTAAATATGATCAGGCATTGGATAAGTTGAGTCAGGTTGTCTCTATGTTTGCCGGTATTGATATAACAAAAAAGGCATTGAGTGAAATAGAGGATATTCATAGAAGGAAATTACAGCAGATTGAAGCAGAGAGGATTGAAAAGATCAATCAAAGGGCGAAGATAGTATTTACAAAAGCTGAAAATGCGTATAATGAAGGTTTTATATCCGAGGCTTTTAATGGGTATGAAGAAATATTAAGGGATTATCGTGATTCTGAATATGCGGATGTTGCACTTGAAAGGCTCAGAAAGATCAATGATGAGATAAAAAATGTTAAGGTTTCAAAAAATATTAACTTAATTGGGAAATCGGAAAACAGTGGTGTAGTAATTCAGAGAATTACCGATACTTTACTGTTGGTAAGCCTTGGTTCTGATAATGGGATAAAAAAAGGAGATGTACTTCAGGTTGTGAGGAAATCCGGAAAGGAAGTTATATTTGTAGGTAATTTAAAAGTAGTTGAGGTGTTTTCCAATACGTCTAAGGGTAGGTTGATGTACTATGAAAAGATTCCGTTGATTGGTGACCTTGTGGTTTTTTAAGGTATGAAAGGTATAGGATAAACAATCCTCAGGTAGTTAGCATAACCTCTATCTGGAAACTGATTTCCGAAGATAGTTCCATACTCTACTCTAAGTTTTAGGTGAGCTGTGCTCCACAATCGAAATCTGATTAGAATACCTGCATTTACACTTAGCATAATGGATCTATTTATTTCAGGATAATCATTAGGGATTATTCCTAAACCCCAGCCTGCAAAAGGGAGTATTTCAAAACGTTTAAATAACTGAAATTTATAGCCTATATCGATGAAAATTGGAAGGAATAGGATGGTTCTGTTATTTTCACCATTAATAAAAACTGTACCAAAATTATATATTCCATAGAACCTTGTTGTAGAAAATAGATTTTTAATTAAGGGACTTTCCATCAAATAGAGAGCTCCAATGTATAAACCGTTAACAGTGAAATTTCCGTTTTCATGCATTATCAAAAAAAAGTCACCCAAAGCAATATCAATATCCGGATTGTAGTCATGGATAGACGCCTCCAGTATAGGTGGGATGAGGGAAATTAAAAAGAGGGAAACCAATATTGTTAATAGTCTATTTTGTCTTGGCGATATAAACACCATCCCAATTTTCTCCAGGTGGATTTTTTATAAGTTCATTGCATCTGTCTATATAAAGTGATGAGGGAACATCGTTTTTCAAAAGGGAGTAAGTTTTTTTAAATATATTCAGTGCTTTTTGAAATTCTCTGTTTCTATATAGATTTATTCCCTCATTAAATAAAAGGTAAGCCTCTTTTTCTTCACTATTAATATCCTTATCCAGAGGTTGATAAATATTAACCGGTTTCAATTTTCCTTTGACTCTTACAGAATCGAGTTCTCTTGCATCAATCTGGGTTTTTGTTTCCTCATATGTGAATTGACTGATAATTATGGGAATACCATACATCTTTGTTAATCCCTCCAACCTTGATGCAAGGTTTACAGCATCACCGATACATGTATAATCAAGCTTTTGGGTTGAACCGATGTTTCCTACTACAACTTCACCCGTATTAATACCAACTCCTATTTTAAATGGGGGTCTGTTCAATGCGATCTGCTTTTTATTAAAGCTGTGCAGATTTTTTATCATATTCAGCCCTGTAAGTACGGCTTCAAGAGGATCGTCCTCATGTTTAACGGGTGCCCCAAAGATTGCCATAATTGCATCACCGATAAACTTGTCGATGGTCCCTTTATGTTCGATTATTACATTTACCATGATGTTAAAATATGTGTTGAGAGATTTTACCAGTTCCTCAGCTGATAGTTTCTCTGAAATTGTTGTAAAGCTTCTGATATCCGAGAAAAGTATTGTAGCCACCTGTTTCTTTCCAACCAAAAGCTGTTCGCCTTTAGTACGAAGAACCTCGTCGATAATTTCAGCTGGTACATATTTTTGAAATATGTGTCGAATCCTTTCCTCGCTATTTTTTGCGAGAACACTCTTATATGCATATTCCTTTATCTGATTATAAGCAGTTTCGAGGTCTTCAATCATTCTGTTGAACCAGGTTGCCAGATAACCAATCTCATCATCATATTCTACTTTTACCCTTTTGGACAGGTCATTGCTTGTTATTATATCCTTCATTGTGTCAACTACATTGTCGATAGGGTCAGTTACCTTTTTTACAAATAGAAGTATTAACACTATTGCAAAGGCAAGGGTGATTACCAATGTGTAGGCAACCTGTTTTTTAATATTGTTAGCATCTTGATAGAAAACGGTATCTTCTTCGCTCAATAGTATGTACCAATCCCATGGTTCAAAGTATAGATAGTAACCTGTGCGGTCTTTATTATCATAGTTGAAAGCTATTAGTCCACTTTTATTCTTTTTCATTTCTTGAAAAAAATTATATTTTACAACATTTTTATCTTTTAATTTCGGGAATATAACGTCCCCTTTGGAATTAACCCCCATAAAATATCCCGTTTTAGAAAGGCCTATTGTATCGGCATAATCAATAGCGGATTTTTTTGCCAGATTTACATAGGTTTCATCATTTATTAGACCAGTATCCCTGAGAATTTCCACCTGTCGGTTACAGAACTTGTACATTTCTGTAACTTTATAACTCAGGAACTTCTTTGCAACTTTTGTGATACCAGATCGGGCTGAAACATAGGATGTAAAACCAATAAAGATAAGCGGGAATATCAGCAGAGGAACAATTACAAGTAGGAGTTTTGCTCTTATCTTCATCTTCTATTAAAATATTATCCTTTCAAACAGTTGGGTATTCTAACTCATTATCGGAATAATAGCTCCATTAATAAAATGCCATATGAAATAACAAGAGTTTGCTTTAAGTGTGAGTCTTAATTCGTATTATTCACCATCATTATCCAGATTCTGAAATAGTTCCAGTGTGTCTTCCCCGTTTTCACCTTTTTTCAGAATTTCAACTCTCCTTTCAATCTGAGAAAGCTTCTTTGCACATATCCTTGCAAGTCTTGTCCCTTCTTCAAAAAGTTCCAGGGCTTTCTCAATTTCTATGTCGCCATTTTCAAGCTCTTTTACAATCTCTTCAAGCCTTTTTAAAGCATCTTCAAATGCTATTGTAGAACTCATGAAGTTAAGTCTCCTGAATTAGTTTTGGTTTTACTCTTTCCTTTTATGATTTCTTTAATTGAAGATATAAAATAACCGTCTTTTAATATTGTTTTGACGTTGTCACTGATAAAAATCTGATTAACTGAAAAGATTGGTTTTCCATCAGGAAGTTTCTCCACTATTGCAAATCCCCTTGTGAGGGTTTCTAAAGGGCTTAGAGCATTTAATTTTGCAATTAGAGTATCAAATCTACTTCTTTTTGCGTTTATTAAACTTTCCATTAACATATGGAGGTCTTTGCTTAAATCATCAAGTTCGAGAGCCTTTTGATTTATAATACCCTCAAACTCTCTTGAGAGTTTTTCAAATGAGTAGTAAGAGAACTTTTCCCTTTTAGCCTCTATTATACCATCCATTAGTATGATCAATCTGTTGTATCTATCCCGAAGCCATTTAATTAGCTCTTCTTTGTTTCTTACTACAAGCTCAGCAGCAGCAGAGGGAGTTGGAGCTCTTAGATCCGCTACAAAATCACTTATCGTAAAATCAATTTCGTGTCCTACAGCGCTGATTATAGGAATATCAGATTCGTATATGGCTCTTGCGACTATCTCCTCGTTGAATGGCCATAGATCCTCAATGGACCCTCCACCACGCCCAAGTATTATAACATCCACTTCTTTTCTTTCATTTGCTTTTTTGATTGCATCAACTATGGATTTAGCTGCTTCTTCACCCTGCACAAGTGTTGGGTAAATTATGATGTGGATATTGTTGTACCTTCTCCTTGTAACATTCAGTATATCTCTTAAGGCTGCTCCAGTTGCAGAAGTTATAACACCTATAGTTTCAGGGAATGCCGGAATAGGTTTTTTATGCTCAGTATCAAATAGCCCTTCTTTCTTTAACTTTTCTTTTAACTGCTCAAATGCAAGCTGAAGGGCTCCTTTACCCTCTGGCTCTATATAATCAACAATAATTTGGTATTCACCACGTTTTTCAAAGAGATCAAGATTTCCATGAACTATAACCTTTAAGCCATCCTCAAGCTCGAATTTTATGTTGCTTTGGTACCCTTTAAATAGAACAGCTCTTAACAGTGAATTCTCATCCTTTAGGGAGAAGTACTTATGTCCAGATGTAGCTGTTTTGTAATTTGATACTTCACCTCTTACCCAGATATCAAAAAAATTATTTGTTAGAATTGATTTTATGCTTCTTGTTAGTTCCGTAACTGAGAGTATAGATCTTTTATCGTTGAAAATAGTATCCATAATTCAAGAATAAATTATTATAATCTCCCTGTCAAACTAAATCATAAATTGACAAAAATAGGCAATTAATATAATCTTACTTAGAAATAGGCAGTTAATTTTTGGGTAATTACTTTGTCTATTCGTTTACACCTATAAAAAATATATAAAGTAATACATTGTTCTTTAGGTTGTATTTAATATAAATAATATTCTGATACAAAAGAAAAAAACATAGCTTCACTGGACTATTATTTCTATTAATAAAATTTTAATATGGACAATACCATGAAAAATGCACTGCTCATTAATACACTTTTTAATGATGATATTTTAAAGATAAGTATAAATGGTAGGAGTGTAATAAATACCATATTAGAAAAGGCATTAAAACTATTTAAGAAATCTGATATTTATATATTATCGCATATAGATTCGCATTATATAAAAAATGAGCTTAATAATTTTCATGTGATTGAAGTTGATAAAAGAGTAGCAGCGGATGTTCTCCCTTTGATCTATAAAAAAATTAAAGATTATGATACTATGGTTTACTTTTTTGCAGATGAACCACTGGTAGATGTAGAAATAACAAAGAGGCTCATAACACTCCATAATGAAGAGATTGCAGATTATAGCTATGGTGAAGGCTTTGTTAAGGGTATAGCCCCGGAAATATTATCTGTTGAGTTACTCCCAAAACTAGCCTTGCTTGATAGGGATAAAGATACAGAAATTACCGATAAAAAAGCGCTCTTTAATCTATTATCAAAAGAAATAAACTCTTTCGATATCGAGACTCTGTTTGCCGATAAGGATTTAAGGTTAATGAGATTTGAGCTTGCAACCTCTGAGAAAAGATACCGTCTGATTGTGGAAAGATTGGTTTCTATCGCAGGTAGTTTTGATATACCATACGGTAGTATATGTGATATTATTGAAAAAAGACCCGAAATTGTGAGAACAATACCGTCTTATATTGAAATAGAGCTTACTAATAAACTGCATTATCCTCTAATTTACTATCCGATATCCGCCATTACCAGGGAAAGAGGTGTAATGGAGTATAAAGATTATAGGGCTATTTTAAAATCGATACTCAATTTTACGGATAGAATACATATTTCAATCTCCTATTTAGGAGAGCCCCTTCTCCACAAGGATATAAGGAGAATTATAGAAGATACTGTAAAGGAGAAAAATGTATCACTAATAGTAGAGACAGACGGAATTGATTTTACACCAGATTTTTCGAATTTTATTACCGATTTGGATGCTGATAATCTTACTATTATATTTCAGGTGGATGCAGTTAATGATGATACTTACAGGAAAATACATGGGACCGAGATTAAGTATGTTGAAAGGAATATCAGATATCTTTTATCGAAGGTGAAAAGGAATGTATATGTCCAGATGGTAAGAATGGATATGAATGAGGATGAAATGCTTGACTTTTATCGGATGTGGGAAAAGGAGGGGGCTGGTGTAATTATCCAGAAATACAATGATTTCTTAGGTAACTTGCCAAAACTATCAAGTGTTGATTTAAGACCTCTGGAAAAAATATGCTGCTACCACCTTATGCGTGATATGGTTGTACTTTTTGACGGAGATGTGCCCAGGTGCAAACAGGATATCAATGCTAATTACCTTTTAGGTAATGTACTTTCTGAGTCAATGGAAAATGTATGGAGCAGAGGAGAACCTCATTTTAAGAGTTATTGTATTGAAAAATATGACGAGGATTGTAAAAGATGTGATGAATACTATGTTTTCAATTTTTAGGTAAATGAATAGAGATTATATTGTTCTTCAGGTTAGATTAGGCTCAACAAGACTCCCCGGGAAATTGCTGTATAAACTTTGTGGGATTACAATTTTTGAACATATCATAAATAGATTGCTGTCTGTAAAGCTGACGAAAGGGATTATTGTTGCTACTACGAGAAACACAATTGATAAAATAATTGATATAATAAGAAAATACCAGATCGAGTTTTTTGTTGGGCCTGAAGAGGATGTATTAAAGCGTTATGCTCTTGTAGTCAAAAAGTTTAAAATAAATAATGTTATAAGGGCAACGGGTGATAATCCTCTTGTTTGCATAGAGTATATAGATAGGGCAGTTAAACTTCATTACAGAGAAAATGCAGATTTAACAACCTTCCCTGAGCTACCCTATGGTACAGGAATAGAAGTAGTAAAATCTTCTGCACTGTTAATGGCTGATAGAGAAGCAAAGGATTTATTTGAAAGAGAACATATAACGCAGTATGTTTATCATCATCCAGAGAAGTTTAAAATAATTAAGGCTATCCCTGAGGAGCGGTTTAGACTCCCTGAATTAAGGCTAACAGTTGATACTATTGATGATTTTAAGTTCATGGAAGAAATATATAATGCATTATGGAGAGGTAGCCCTATAGCCTTAGAGGAAGTGATTGAATATCTTAAACGAAAAAATATGTTAAAGAAAAGCGGCCCCGAATCACCATAATAGCTAGACATACTCATGAAACTGCTTTCACAGGAATAAAAATGGTTGATGATGTAACTCCGGGCTTGGCCCGGAATCTAGTAATATAACTTGTATTAAGTGTATAAATGATTCAAGCCATTTTGAGTATTCATTGTAAAACTTTTTAGGTTTGAATTATGGTGAAATTGATTACATAACCTTATCAGGAAAATATTTGTAGCTTTTGCAATGATACCAGTATAGTGTTGTTATATATTAATATCAGATATATGGATAAAAGATCGTAATTCCAATGAATGAAAATATAAGTGAAAATATGAAAAATAAAGTACCCGAGGTTGCTTTTATAATTGCTGCAGGGAAGAAGCATGGTATTGGACATGTGAAGAGATGTTCAATCATAGCTGAAAGAGGAAAGAGGTATTTTAATTCCTACTTCTGTATTCCTGGTTATGAAGGATATAGTGACATTAAAAAAATAGTTAAGTTTCCTATCATAAACATCTCAGACATTGAAACCAGAAGCAAGATTGGAAAAGTATATGACCTATTTGTAACTGATTGCAGGGATACTGGTAGAAGGTTTACAAGAGATCTTGCAAGATTAGCCCCTGTAATATCCATTGATGATCTAGGAAGAGGAACTATGCATGCAGTAATGAGGATTATATCTCTTCCTTCTTTAAAGA
>QNBN01000066.1 GCA_003645695.1 Spirochaetota bacterium
ATATATCGATACAATGCCTTCTTTATCCATTACAGTCTCAAAGATTCTCGAGGTTACAAAGAATCCGAGAGTTACTGCAAAGGACCTAAACAAGGTGATCAGCCTTGATCCTGTCCTGGTAGGGAAGGTATTGAAGTTGGTAAACTCCGCCTATTACAGCTTACCTAACAAGGTGACGTCCCTTGTAAATGCAATCATTATGCTTGGTATAAATACAATTAAAAATCTCGCTCTTTCCACAGCAGTTCTTGGCAATATGAAAAAGAAGGACAGGTTTAAATCTCTAAATGTAGATGGATTTTGGCGCCACTCAATTGGTGTGGGTGTGGCATCAAAGTTGATTGCGGCTAAAATAGGTATCCCAGCTAATAGAAGGGAGGAGTATTTTATTGGTGGATTACTCCATGATATTGGGAAAATCCCACTAAACGAAATATTCCCTGATGAGTATTTGAAGGTTATTAGAACTGCAGATTTTAAAAAGGAAGAGTTAATTAAATTAGAAGAAGAGATAATAGGAATTACTCATACAGAAGTTGGGAAGCTTATAGCAAAAAAATGGAATTTAACTGATGAAACATTTGAGTGTATAATGTATCATCATGACCCCAGTCAGGCTTCTGAAAAAAACTATAAACTTGTCGCTGTTGTTTATACTGCAAATGCTTATTGTAATTTAAATGAAATTGGCTTTTCTGGTGATAGGTATGGACACAAAATAGAAGATTATATTTTGAGTTCCATAGGTATAACAGAAGATTTTCTTGACGAATTATTTGATACTATTTCGCAGGAAATTGAAAAAGCCTCAGTTTTTCTTAAAATCTCACAATAATGTGTGTTTACATTACATTAAAGCTGACTGCCATGTTGAATTATATTTTTTATAAAATAATAGTATTCTATAACTGAATTTTATTTATACTGAATACAAATTAGAATACAAATTAAAGAATTTTTTATCATAGAAACATTTAGACACAGAGTCAAGCCCGGGATAATGGATAGGTATATGAATATTATTAATTTTAACTGAAAGCTTATTTGTCTATTTTTAATTTTGGTATGTAATTTCTCGCATGGAGTACGTGTAATGAAAGTAAGATTCTGGGGAGTAAGAGGTTCAATTCCAACACCGGGGCCGGAAACTGTTAAATACGGGGGAAATACTACTTGTATTGAAGTTAGGTTGAATGATGGTAGAATAATAATAATTGGAGCCGGTAGCGGAATTAGGGCATTGGGGAATAAGCTTGTTTTTGAGGATATGAAAAAAGGCCCCCTTGATATTGACCTATTGCTTAGTCATACCCATTGGGACCACATCATGGGTTTTCCATTTTTTACTCCCATATTTATACCAGGAAATAAATTAAGGGTTCACGGGCCGGTTAATATTGGGGATGAAGATCTTGAAAAAATCGTAGCAGGTCAGATGTCTTACAATTATTTTCCAGTTAAGGCGGATGAGCTTGCTGCAGATATAAAGTACAATATTTTAAAAGAAGAGACATTTTACCTGTATGACGATGTTAAAGTCACAACAAAGATATTGAATCATCCGATAATTGATCTTGGATATAGAATTGAAGCGGATGGTGCTGTTTTTGTTACGGTTTACGATCATGAACCGTTCAGAAATCTTTTTGAAGATGTTGATGAAAGTGATGATGATTTTGATGAAATAGCCAAGATAGAAGGAGAAAAGTCAGCCAGACTTAATAATCTCAGGGTTACTAAGTTTATGCAAGGGGCAGATTTTTTAATTCATGATGCCCAGTACACAAACAAGGAATATTTAGAATCCAAAATTGGATGGGGTCATTCCCCTATGGAATATGTTTTATATACAAGTATAAAAGCGGGGGTTAAAAAACTAGCGTTGTTTCATCATGATCCCACAAGGAAAGATGCTGAGCTTGACAAACTTGAGCGAATTATTAAAAATAGGGTTAGGAGAATTAAAAGTACTGATATTGATGTTTTTTTTGCAAGAGAAGGACTTGAAGTTGAGTTATAGTTTATGAGTTAAATTTATTTTTTGATTATAATCTGGATTTATAATTTGCAACAGAAACTTCTGTATTAGATTAATCTGGTAAAACAACCAATTTGAGGACATCTAATGATGGATCACGTACCTTTTGTTCATCTTCATACACATTCTGAATATTCAATATTGGATGGAGCCTCTAAGATTGATGATCTTGTCAATAAGGCAAAGAGCCTTAAAATGCCTGCCCTGGCTTTGACGGATCATGGAAATATGTTTGGGGCACTGGAGTTTTACCAGAAAGCATCTGTGCATGGCGTTAAACCCATAATTGGTCAGGAGTTCTATATTGCCCCAAAGAGCATGACAAATAAAGAGCCTAAAGAAAAGCCCTATCATCTTATTATTCTTGCTAAAGACGAAGAAGGCTATAAGAACTTGATATACCTTTCTTCAATGGCATACCTTAAAGGATTTTATTATAAACCCAGAATTGATAAACAACTCCTAAGTGCCCATTCCGAAGGTCTAATTGGTATGAGTGCATGCCTGAGTGGTGAAGTACCATACTACATAAGAAATGATATGCATGAAGAAGCCGAAAGAGCAGCGGGGGAATACATCGATATATTTGGCAAGGATAATTTCTACTTTGAGCTAATGAACAACGGGATTAAAGAACAATTAATCGTAAATGAAAGGCTTATTGAGTTAGCATCGAGGATAGGGATTAAAACAGTTGCTACAAATGATATTCATTATTTAAACAGAGAAGATGCAAAAAACCATGATGTTCTTCTCTGTATACAGACTGGGAAAACTGTTAATGACCCCAGAAGAATGAGATTCAAAACTGATCAGTTCTACTTTAGAACTGCCGAGGAGATGTATACTCTTTTTTCAGAACATCCGGAGGCATTGAAGAGTACAATAGAAATAACGGATAAATGTAATTTAAATCTGGAATTGGGAACTTTTCACCTGCCAAACTTTCCGATACCTGAGGGCTACACTGCTGAGAGTTATTTAAAAGAATTAGCAGAAAAGGGGCTTAAAGAAAGATACAAGAATATGGATAAGAGAATTCAGGATCGGTTCAAAATGGAGCTTGAAGTTATCAAATCGATGGGTTTTAGTACCTACTTTTTAATCGTCTGGGACTTTATAAGATTTGCAAAGAGCGTTGGGATAACTGTGGGCCCAGGAAGAGGAAGTGCAGCAGGGTCGATAGTTGCATATTCTCTTGGTATCACAAATGTGGACCCTATAAAGTATGGGCTTCTGTTTGAGAGATTTTTAAATAGATCAAGGGTTTCAATGCCAGATATTGATATAGATTTTGATGGAGATAGGCGGGATGAGGTTATAAAATACGTTAGAAAAAAATATGGGGAAGATAGGGTAGCTCAGATTATTACCTTTGGGGCAATGAAAGCAAGGGCTGTGGTAAGGGATGTGGCGAGGGCACTTGAGATAGATCTAAGGGAGAGTGATAGGATAGCAAAACTTATACCTTCCCGTCCTGATATAACTTTAGATGAAGCACTGGAAACTTCAAGGGAGCTATCAGATATTGTAGAAAATAATAAAAAAGTAGCCCGACTGTTTGAAATATCAAGAGGACTCGAAAAGCTCGTAAGGCATCCTTCTACTCATGCTGCAGGGGTTGTAATATCACCTGTACCTTTAACAGAAATTGTACCGCTTTATAAAGATCCTAAGAGCGGAGTGATTTCAACCCAATTTCAGGGAAAGAATCTTGAGGATGTAGGCTTAATAAAGATGGATTTTCTTGGTCTTAAAAACCTGAGCGTGATTCAGAGATGCCTGGAAAGTATAAAGCTAGCAGGTTTGCCTGTCCCTGACATGGACAATCTTGATTTGAACGATAGGGATGTTTATAATCTGTTATCCAATGGCAGAAGTATGGGGGTTTTTCAGCTTGAAAGCAGTGGGATGCAGAATCTATTGAAAAGATTAAAGCCAACATGTTTTGAGGATATCATAGCAATTCTGGCTCTTTACCGACCAGGTCCTCTTGATTCGGGTATGGTGGATGAGTTTATTGAGAGAAAACAGGGTAGAAAAAAGATAACATATCTCGATTCGAAACTTGAAGGTATTCTAAAGGAGACCTATGGGGTTATTGTTTATCAGGAACAGGTAATGAAAATTGCTCAGGTAATAAGCGGTTTTACCCTAGCAGAGGCCGATAATCTCAGGAAGGGAGTGGGAAAGAAGAAGCCCGAATTGATAGAAGAGGCAAGAGGAAAGTTTATGGAGGGCGCGATTAAATTGGGAGTTTCAAAAAAAGTTGCTGAAGAGATATTTGAAATGATAAGAACTTTTGGAAGGTATGGTTTCAATAAATCTCATTCAACAGCATATGCCATTATTGCTTTCCAAACAGCTTACTTAAAGGTTCACTACCCGGTTCATTATCTTGCTTCATTACTAACAGGAGAGCTTAACGATACGGGAAAAATATCCCAGTATATTTCTGAAGCAAGACAGATGGGAATAGATGTTCTTGCTCCTGATGTTAATAGAAGCGGTGCATATTTTAAAGCTGAGGGTAAAAGTATACTCTATGCTTTATCGGCGATAAAAAATGTGGGAGAGAGCGCGGCGAAAATAATTGAAGAAGAGAGGATTAAAAATGGTCCATACAAATCGATATTTGATTTTACCACACGGGTTGATCTAAGACTTGTCAATCGCAGGGTTATAGAGAGTCTAATAAAAAGCGGAGCTATGGATTGCTTTTCTTCAACAAGAAAGAGTCTTTTCAACAGTTTAGACAGAGTTCTAGATTATGGATCATCAATTCAAATAGACAGACAAAAAGGCCAGAATATCCTTTTTGATATGTCAGATGAAGAGTTTACATTGATAAATCAACCGGAAATAAAAGAAGAGAAAGAATGGAATAGTGCAGAACTTTCAATCTATGAAAGAGATGCATTGGGTTTTTACTTTAAGTCCCACCCAATTTTAAAGTATGAATCTCTATTTGAAAACGGAATAATGAGAATATCTGATTGTTTGCAGTACGGTAAAACAATGGCTGTTTCCATAATGGGAGTGGTATCACAGAAAAAAAAGATTACAACTAAAGACAACAAAGAAATGGCCTTTATAACAGTTGAAGATTTAACAGGTAGTATAGAGGTGATTATTTTTCCATCAGTCTTTGAGAGGTTTAGAAATTACATAGAAAGTTCGGAGGTAATAATTGTGACTGGAAAATTTGAGGGAGAAAAGATATTTGCTGATAGATTGAGTAATCCAGAGGATTTTAAAAGAAATGTTGTAACTCAGCTTCATCTCCTGATAAAAGACAAAGCAAAAGAAGAAGAACTTGTGAAAATTAGAGATTTACTTATTAAACATAAGGGAAAATGTAATGTATTTATCCATATCCCGGAACTTGAGAAAAGAAGTCGTAGTATAAAGGCATCAACTTTTCTTCTAGTCGAACCTGAGGAAAGTCTAATAAGTAAGCTTAAAAATGAGAATCTGGTAGAGAAGGTTTGGGTTGTATGAGACAGTTTATTGAAAAGAAAGAGTTTATTATTCCAGTATCAGTGGTGTTGTTTACAATTTTACTATATCTGTTATTCCGTATATTGGTAAATCTGATATATAGATTAAATTTGAATAGGGGTAATTTCAAGGGAAAATTGAATAATGGAAGGGATGGTATAACATACAGAAAAAGAATTCTGGCTTTTCTAATTTATGGGATAATGCCGATAATTATCATTAAATACATTTTTCATGAAAGGTTACAGGATTACGGATTTGCAATAGGGCACGCAAATTTTAAACCTGTTTACTTTATTTTAATGGCATCAATGGTTTTACCAATTATGCTTTTGCTCTCAAAAAAGGATAGAATCAACTCACATTATCCTGAAGTTAGAGGAGCATTTGTATCTAACTGGTCTTTGATATTCAGCTCTATCACTTATATTCTTTACTATTTCGGATATGAGAGTCTTTACAGGGGATTTCTGGTTTTTGGACTTCGGAGATACACAGGTGATTTTATAGCTGTTATTGCAAGTATGGTGTTTACATCGGTTACTCATCTAAGTTCTCCAGGGATTGTGCTTATTGGATCTATCGTTTCGGGTGTTATTTTTCCATATATAGTGATACTTTCAGGTTCGATATGGGCGCTGTTCGTTTTTCACTCGATGATTGGAATATCAATGGATTTATTTTGTATTAAAGCAAAAAAGGTTGAGTTTTCAATAAACGCAAATTGGGATTCGGTTATGGATATTCGTAATAAAAAAATTTGATTGATGATTAGAATTAACTGAAAAAATTAATTTTGATAACGGGTTTTTTCAAATAAGTTTGTTATCATGTGTTATTTTATGGGATTTTCGACCGATTATAGCCTAGATACTTAGGAAAATAATTTATTGTTCTTCTACTTTTTTGAGCCTTTATTGAAACCCTGCCTTTCCATTTCTCCCCACTCCCTTTTTTTTGCAATATATTTGAAGACGCCGACTATCTTGTAAAATATATTCAATTGTCGGTAGAAGAAGTTTTCTATAAATGAAGATATAAACTTTATTGCTATATGTTTAAACCTTGGAGAACTGCTTAAAATGTAATGCTCCAGAAGTATGGCAATCAGAGAATTGGCAATACTGTATATCCATGTAACAGTTATAAAATAATAGATGTAAGAAATGGGTAATAACCTGTAAACCAGTCCAAAGATGATAGCAATGTAGGATAGTAATTCCAAAAACGGAGGAATTACTTCCGAGAAAAAGTAGAAAGGAACGGAAAATATCCCTATTATGCCATACTTAGGGTTAAAGAACATATCGATATTATCGAAGATACTTTCAAGAAGACCCATCTGCCATCTTACCCTTTGCTTTTTTAGTATTCTTAGCTTTGATGGCATCTCTGTCCATGATACAGTATCAGGGACAAAAGTGATTCTATACTTCTTTTTTTCTTTTCTTTTATGCTTATGCAGTTTCATAACGAGCATCATATCTTCACCAAGCGATCTCTTTTTGTAGCCTTTAACCTTAATAACCTCATCCTTTTTGAATAAACCAAAGGCACCGGAAATTATTAAAAGGGAGTTTATTGCGGCAAGTCCTATTCTTCCCATGAAAAAAGACCTTGCATACTCTATCATTTGAAGCAACACAAGAAGATTCCTGGGAAGTGATTCATCCAATAATCTACCGTGATGAAACTGACAGCCATTGGCAGCCTTAACAACGCCCCCAACAGCAATTGTTCTTTCCGGGTCGTCTATGAATGGATGTATCAGCTTTACAAGTGCATCTTCACCAAGTACTGTATCTGCATCAATAGCACAGAAGTAGGGATACTTCGAAACATTTATTCCGGAGTTTAGTGCATCAGCTTTACCGCCGTTTTTTTTGTCTATTACTATAAGGGATTTGAACGAATCAGATATGTAGATATCACGAACCTCTTCTGTTTCAATAGATTTTCTGAAGACATAGTCTGTTTTCTTTAGATTAAAAACCTTTTTTAATAATTCAAGAGTCTTATCCTTAGAACCATCATTGACAACTATTAACTCATATTCGGGATATCTTATAGAAAGCAGAGATCTTACACTCTGAACAATCGTTTTTTCTTCGTTGTAGGCTGGAAGAATAATTGTAACAGGAGGTAAAAGCCTGTATCTGAATGCCTGCTGGGTATCGAAGGGGAATTGAAGTCTTTTTTTCTTATTTATGGAGAATATAGCTATGGCCAGAATAAAAAGGTAGATTGTGTTTAAAACAAAAAAGAACAGGGCTGTTATAATTACTGCGTACAGGGCAATATGAATCATATCCTTATCTTTTCCTTTTTCTCTATCAGTTCATCTACATGTGGGATCTGATTTTTATAATTTTCCAGATACTTTACATATCCATGCTGGATGAGCATCTTTATTATATATTCGGCATCTTTCTTTATTTTTGGATCCTCACTCTGAATATCTACGAGAGCCTTATCTACGACACCTGTTTCTTCAAGGGTTTGGGCTATCATATCTCTGGCAAACTTATCTTTCTGGTTCATATAGTTTAGAAGTGTATATATACCCAATTTCCCCATTTTGGCAAGGGCATTTGCCGCATTTCTCCTTACATACCATGATTTATCATTGAGGAGTGGTATAAGCCTCGATGAAGCTCCTTTTAAAGACATACTCCCAACGATATTTGCTGCGACGGCCCTTATTTCCCAGGTTTTATCATTTAAAGCGTTAAATACAATTTTAATAGAAATTACATCGTTGATTTTTCCTATTGCATTGAGAGCCGCAATCTTTACATCAAGGCTTTCTGTGTTTAGGTATATATTTTCAAGGTCCCTTATACTATGTGCAATTCTAAGGTTTGAAACAACTTTTATTAACAGAATGAGTTTACGTTCATGGAGGATATTAGCTTTCAAATACGGCTTTATAAATTCATATATATCAGGTCCAAAAAATGGCAGGACTGCAGATATTAGCCATGCATGAGCTTCCAGGCAGAAAGGAAGGATAGAAATTATTTCTGGAACTGTATTGATATCCCTTATTTCCCCTAATGCAATAATTGCAGAAGATATAACTCTTGGATTGTAATCCCTTAACGCGGGAATCAAGAGCCTTGAGTGCTCCTTCATACCCAGTAGCCCAAGAAGATAACATGCCTTTACTCTCTTTGAAGGTAAAATACTGTGAAGACCTTTTTCTATAACTTCTATTAGTTCTAATTCTTTTACTGCATTCTTAAGTTTTAGCTGTTTTTCTCCTACTATTATTGAAATGATTTTAACAAAAACATCTGTTAGGATTGTCTTTTTTAGTTTTTTCTTCTGTAGTTCCTTGAGTCGAATTTTGTCCAATATAAAATCATATATAATACTATAGTACCTCTGTGCTTTTTTTGATTTTAGCTTTGAAATTGCTTTTCTGATATAGTGTATAATTAGAGAAAGGATAAATATGCTAAAAATCGATAAAAATAAATAGATGGTGATCCTGAATGTATATTCTTTTAACTGTTCTATTATAAACTGTTCTACCATTTTACAGTATTTTGCCAGGTAAGCTCATGAGTTTTGCCATACTGGGTTTCAAGCCAACCGTATCCGAATTTTATACCTAAATTATCTGTTATATCGTATGATATTCCCAGACCAAAGTCAAATATCCTTCTGCCAGGATCTTTGATTTCTGAATCTCCACCATAAGTAGCATTAAGATAAATGGTGTTTTTGTTGTAATATTCAAATTGAACGTATAGTTCAATTGTTGAAGCCTTATAATTATCCGAGAACAAGTACTGGTTGAAGCGCACCCTTGCATAACTGACATCAGAAAAATCCTTCTGGAGTTCCGGTTTTACCGCTAACATGGTATCATCGGAAAACCTGTAGTAATCAATCATTATACCTGGAGTAATTACTTTTTTAAAATTGTAGTGAAGGCTTAATTCTCCAGAGTAGTACTCTGAAAAATCCGGATCATAGGTAATCCTATATTCGGTACCCAGATAGAGATTTTCTATCCCCATGTATGTTATTCCGACTGTAAACTTCTGGTCGTGCTGACTATTAATTGCACTGTCATCAAACTTAAAAAGAAAATCTATCTTCTGCTTATAATGGTAAAGAAGAGAAGTATTTGTAATTATTCCAATATTGCCATCTGTATAGTAGTACCAATTTAAAGTAAGAGGTTCTATTTCAAAAGTTTTCATAGTCCTGATTCCGGCCAGAAACTTCTTTGCATCCTCGTTGGTAGGATCTATTTCAAGCACTTTTTTAAAGGTCTCTTTGGCTTTTTCTTTATTATCCATTGCAAGATAGATTTTCCCAAGGTTTAGATAAGCATCAATTTTGTCTCCACCTGCCTTAATGGCTCTATTAAAATACTCAATTGCCTTTTCATACTTCCCCGACCAGAAGCATACCCTGGCTATTCCCATAAGAGCATCCGCATCATTTTTTTCCTCAAGCAGGTATATCTGATACGTAGCGATAGCTTCGTTATATTTGCCCTGCCAGCTTAATATCTGGGCCTTTCTAAAAAGAGCCTCAGGATGATTTGGAACCTTCTCCAACACCTCATTTAAGTACTTAAGTGCCTCATCATACTTTCCCTGCCAGCTTAATATTTTGGCAAGACGTACCTTGATAAGAATGTTATTTGGATCTATTTTAAGAGCCTGTTTAAATGTTTCCGCAGCTTTGTCAAGTTTATCATCATGCTCATATCTAATTCCCATATCTATTAGTAGCTCTATCTTTTTTTTCTGTTCAGGTGTTAAACTGGTGTTTGATATATTCTGAGCATACACTAAAATTGAAGAAGTGATAAAAAACAGCAAAAAGATTGAAAGTGTAACTGTTATAGAAAATATTTTATTTTTAGGGATCATTTAAATAACCTCTTTTGATTTATCCAGATTATTCGAGTTATTCATGTTATAAAAGCTTTTTTTGTACCTTCTCATAATTGTTTCTATCCTTGCAAGAAGCTCATCGGGGCTAAAAGGTTTTTTCATATAGTCATCGGCACCACATCTTAAACCTTCAATAATATCCCTTTCTGTATCAAGGATTGACAAAAACATAATTGGAATATCTCTTGTTTCGGGTATTTCTTTTAGCTTTTTACAAATAGTTAGGCCGTCCATAAAAGGGAGAAGCCTGTCAAGAATGATAAAATCAGGTTTATGTTCAACTGCGTATTTGTAGCCTTTTTCGCCATCATTGGCAACTATGGTTTTATATCCGCTATTTTCGACAATTCTTCTTAAAAGCTCCAGCGTTTCAGGGCTGTCTTCCACAATTAAAATTAGTTTTTCCATGGTCATAATATTTATTAAATTTTTTATATAAAGCAAAATTTGATTTTATTACAAAAGGGTAATATAATTTTAATATACTGGTAATCTTATTATCGGTATTAATTACTTTAACCGAATAATATTTTTTATCAATTTTTTATAAGTATAAGACGAATAGGCAGAGTGAGATTTTTATCATGATTAAAAGTCTGCCTGCTTATTTATTAAAAGATAGCATGGCTGTGTTTTTTTTCAAAAAAAATTGCCGAAAATTAGATATATTAGTTTTCTGTGATATATTGTTAATGGTTAGAGCAATTAAATAAAATAATATGGAGGTATAAAATATGATGAAGTACGCATCATTTTTGGTTCTTGCGTTAGGAATATTGATAGCGGTATTCGGATGTACCACAAGCTCTATCTATGACGTTGACGATGAAAACTTTGGAGTTATCAACGATGAGGCATGGCTTTACACCACACAAGTTGAACCTTCTGGAGAGGAGCTAACGTCCAAAAGCAAAGCATGGGGGGGTATTAATCTGAGCCTTAAAGAAACTGATTTTTTCATTATGTATAAGGTGGCCCATATAAACTCACCAACTCTCGATGGGAATACCCTTCAGGCTACGGATGTTGCGATTGTTGGGGATGGTGATCTCTCGTATGCCTATGTAACCTATGCAATGGCTGGTGATAGTTTTTATGGTGGTACAGATATACTGCAGTTGAAAAGGGGCTATTTCCCCAAGCTTAAGAGCAGGCTTTTAACAAAGAAGGAGGATGTCAATTCAGTTACCTATGATAGCTCAACGAATAAGCTTTTTTTAGGACTTCATGTTAATCCTGGTGCCTATGATTTAACCGGTGACTACCATGGAGCATATTTAAGATCAGTTGAACTTAATACAGATAAAAAGATAAAGGTGAATGCCGGGAGTCTTGTTACAAAAGGGGTCCCTCTACATAGCTGGGCAGCAAACGATGCTGCTATTATGGATGATGAGGTACTGGTTCCTGTTGGTGCAGATGGTGGAGGAGTTGAAATAAGAAGTACCGGTGATATTACAGATGAAAATGTTGCTAATTTTATTAGTACCCTTAATAATAATTTGAATGATACAAGAGCAGTTGCTACTTATTATGATAGTAATGGTGATGTTGCCGGATTTCTTGTATATCAGGGGCCTGACCATGCAACTCCAACTTTGTATAAATGTGATACCTCTGGAAGTTGCATTACCTCTTTGCCAATAAAAAATCCAGTGCCTGAAACTGCTGAATCAAAATCAACCATAGAGGTACACGGAAATGTTGCATTTGTTGCTGCATCGGACGGTGGGGTATATGCTATTG
>QNBN01000067.1 GCA_003645695.1 Spirochaetota bacterium
CGGCTCTTCGGCCGGAATGACACTTTCAGTAAAACAAGGCATTGCAGGATTCCCGATCAGGTCGGGAATGACGTTTGTGGGGTGCTGTCATTCCACACTTTTTTTGCCATTCTCATACTTCTATGTCATTCCCGCGGAAGCGGGAATCTTCATCCGTTGGTAAGTAATAATCATTGCAAGATTCCGGCTCTTCGGCCGGAATGACACTTTCAGTAAAATAAGGCATTGAAAGATTCCCGATCAGGTCGGGAATGACAAACCCCTTTATTAGCGGGGATCAATATCTATTAGGTCTAACCTTGCAAGAATATCGTTAAATGCTTCAATTTCCAGTTTGCCATTAATAATATTTAATGTGCAGAAATTATAATCTTTGATGAACTTTTGATTGTAGGGGCTTGTTCGAGATTTGCCGTAGAGAGGAGCTCCTCCGCCTCCTGTGATAATATGGTATGTACCATTATAATAGAACCTTTGGTAGTTATGGTCATGTCCATTAAAAACTGCACTTACTCTATATGTTTTAAAAACAGGCAGAAGGAAATTCCCGATACCTTTTTCGTCGGGTGAATGAGCACCAACATCAAAAATTGGATGGTGAAATATTACCACTATAAAACTGCTATCATTAGATGATGATAATGCTTTTACAAACCACTGGTATTGTTCAGAACTCGTACTCAAATCTCGATTACTATCCAATATAATAAAGGAGATTGAATCAATTTTCACTTCATACCATGCCTTATGGTCTCCGGCAAAGGGTATATTACTGAAATTCTGATAAAAAAGGTCAGAATCTCTCTCATGATTTCCAATTGCCGGATAGTATGGGTAATTTGCCCTTAAATTTGAAGTGATTGAATTAAAGATATCCCAGTAATTCGGGTTGTTGCCGTCAGCTACAAGATCGCCAGTATTAAAAACTGCCTTAGGTTCAATTTTTTCAATCTGGCTAACGATTTTCCTGTGTATGGTATGATTTGTTCTCGTATCTCCATAGATTACTATGGAGCCTTTTTTTGGTATATCCGAATAGGAGCAGTTATTGGTGAATAAAAGAAGTGATAACGTGAGAATAATAATAAAAACAAATGCTTTGATTTTATTCATTTGAGCATAACTCCGGCTGCAAATCTACCTGTTGGATGTTTGTTTCTGTATGAAAAAAAATGTTTTATATTACAGCTTGTACATAGGCCTGCAATCTCTATATTCGATTCTTTTAATCCGGCGTTAATTAATTGAGCTCTGTTTATCTCCCATAAATTAATATAGTATTGATTTTTTCTTTTGATAACAGCATATTTGTAATCTGTAAAATGTTTAACAACATCTTTCTTGACTTCATAGCAACAGGGCCCAATAGAAGGACCTATTCCGACTATTATATTTTCTGGTTTAGAATGAAAAGACCTTTTCATCTGATTGACTGTTTTTTTAGCAATATTAAGAGAACTGCCTCTCCATCCAGCATGAACAACAGCAATAATTGAATTATTCTTATCATAAATAATAATTGGAACGCAATCTGCGACGAGAACAACTATAAGTATTCCGTGTTGATTTGTTATTATTGCATCTCCATCTTTTTCATATATGGAATTATCTTTTAATATATCCTCTATAATGACGATTTTGTCGGAATGCAATTGATTTAGCAAAACTATTTTTTTATCTTCTAATCCGAGATTTCTTTCCAGTATTTTCCAATTTGTTCTTACATTTTCCGGTTTATCTCCACTTTTGTATCCCAGATTTAGAGATTCGAATGGTTTACTACTTATTCCACCATTTCTAGCTGTAATAAAATGAAGGATACCATTGTATTTTATTAGGTTTTCAAATTGATATAACTCAAGCTTATTTAACTTTTTATTGAGCATATTTATAATTTTATTCATAAAAATTAGGTCGAATTTTGGTTTTTTTAAACAAAATAAATATTTAATTGCTATATATTTTTAGCGGTGATGTCCGTTTTAAAATTATACCTGGATTTTCTTCTATATCTCTGTCAAAATATAACTTTCCTCTGTATTTAAACGCTTGAAGAATTGCATGTCTTCCAAGAAGCTCGGTTATTTTTGGAGAGATTCTTGATGTATCTTCTGATTTGACGATGGCAGTGGTGCTTGGTAAAAACCCATAGATGCTCGAAAGATAACTTCTTCCATTTTCAGAAAAAATGAAGAGTTCGATAGTCCCATAGCTTCTTAATATATTCGTTGCAACGAGTGGGTAATATAATGTTTTACTGTTGAAGGTATACATAATCGGTTGTATTGAGATATGACTTTTTAGATTTACAATATCAAAAACAAAATAATTAATTTTGTTGGTAATATAATGATTTACTATGTTTATATAATCCTGCTTATTTTTAATTTTATTCTTATAGCCGTGAGATTTCAAAAAATTATAAATCCAGTTTAAAAACTCTTCCGTGCTTGTAGCTCTGACAACAGTTATATCATGAGCCCCGATACTTTTTTTAACTTCAATTTTTACCTTTTCGGATGTTATACCAGATTGAGAGAGAGATTTTGTTTGTCTTACGTATTGCAGGTTGCATCTTTCTACAAGTTTTTTTAAATTATAAAAAATGTCGTTAGAAACAGCTTTTACATCCGGTAATGAAGGTAGGGGAATAAATCTAATTACCAATGTCCTTTTCGATGGTTTGAGCTCCGTTTGGAGTATTAGTAGTTCTTCAAATCCATCATAGGCAATAATTGCTCTCTGAGCTGGTTCATCAAGATTTACATTTTCAACAGGAATAATGGCACCCATATCTGCAAAAATGGAAATTGGTGGAAAAACCGGTAATAAGCTCAGTAGAAAACATAAGACAGTTACAATCAAAATAATTGATAGTTTCATAGTATAAAAAATAATCTACTTCCTAAGATTTTAAAATAAAAAGTTTTTATTAATCTATTGATATTTTACCTGCTTTGCTTTTGCAAATAGGTAATATATTACGATGTTCATCAGCATAAATACATTTTAATTGCATTTTGTTATTGGATGTATATATTTAGAAAAACTCTAGATACTTTCAAAATTGTTTCCAAAATAATCCGAAAGGGTTTATAGTTTTAAATGTAATAAAAAAAGAGTGGTCAATGAAACTAAAAAAAGAACTGGGACTTTTAGAAATATTTTGTATAGCATCCGGGGCAATGATAAGCTCAGGTATCTTTGTACTTCCGGGTATAGCATATCAGAAAACCGGTCCCTCTGTTTTTATAGCTTATTTATTATCTGGGATTCTTGCATCTATAGGTATGCTCAGCCAGGCGGAGCTTGTTTCGGCAATGCCAAAAGCTGGTGGAGATTACTTTTACGTTTCGAGAAGTTTTGGCCCGGCAGTAGGAACAATTAATGGACTACTCACATGGTTTTCTCTGTCCTTAAAATCATCATTTGCGCTTATCGGTATGGGAGCCTTTGTTTCTCTAATAGCCCCCTTTAATGTGAGTTTAATTGCTTTAGTTCTAGCTGTTTTTTTTATCTTAATAAATTTAATCGGAGTTAAAGAAACAGCCAAGTTTCAGATAGTACTTGTACTAACACTCCTAGTGATTATGTTTATTTATGCAGTTATCGGATTGCCAAAAGTAAAAATAAGCTATTTTGAACCATTTACTCCAAGTGGTATATCTGGCATTCTAAAAACAACTGGGTTTGTCTTTATTTCATATGGAGGACTTTTGAAGGTTTCCGCCCTTGCTGAAGAGGTTAAAAATCCAGGTAAAACAATCCCTAAGGGTATGATTCTTTCCCTTCTTATAGTTAGTTTTGCATATTTTATAGTAATCATTGTTACTATTGGTGTTTTGCCCGGGGATATTCTTTCAGGCAGTCTTACTCCTATTTCAGATGGAGCAAAAGAGATAATAGGAAAACCCGGGTTTATTGTTATGAGTATAGCAGCAATACTTGCATTTGCTTCAACAGCCAACGCTGGAATTATGGCTGCTTCTCGTTATCCCTTGGCTTTAAGCAGGGATTTACTGCTTCCGAAGGTCATCAATAAAACAAGTAAAAGGTTTAATACTCCATACATATCAATTTTGATAACTGGTATTTTTATTGTATCTGTATTATTTTTAAAGTTGGAGGTTTTGGTAAAAGCTGCTTCGACTGTTATAATATTCTCATATATTTTTGCTTCACTATCTGTAATTATACTTCGAGAAAGCAAGCTCCAGAATTATAAACCTATTTTTAGAACTCCATTGTATCCATGGCTACAAATAATCGGTATCCTTGGATGTTCAGCATTGCTAGTAGAAATGGGTTTGGAATCTATAATTATAAGTTCTATTCTGGTTCTGATTGCACTTGGTATCTACTTTATCTATGGAAAAAGAAGGAGGCTTAGCAAAAAGGAATCGGCAATTCTTTATATAGTTAGAAGAATAACAGCAAAGGAAATATTGACAAGAACCCTTGAATCAGAATTGAGAGAGATAATAAGGGAAAGAGATGATATTGTTAAAGATAGATTTGACAGCATTGTTGAGAAAGCTATTATTCTTGATATTGAGAAAAGAATCCAAAAAGAGGAGTTGTTTTCTTTAATATCTAAAAGGCTTTCAAATAAATTAAACATAGATAAAGAAAATCTTTTTAACCTGATGAAATCAAGAGAAGAAAGAAACTCAACAGTTTTGACTCCCTTTATTGCTATTCCACATATAGTTATTGATGGTAACAGTCTATTTGATATTGCCCTTATAAGATGTAAAAAAGGATGCTATTTTACAAAAAATGCTCCTGATGTTAGAGCCGTTTTTGTGCTTATCGGTTCAGCAGATGAAAGAAACTTTCATCTAAAGGCACTATCTGCTATTGCTCAAATTGTTCATGAATCAGAGTTTGAGAAAAAATGGCTAAATGCATTTGATGAAGAATCATTAAGGGATATAGTTCTTCTTGGAGAGAGGAAAAGATATCTATAGATTTAAAAATTCTTGACCATAAAAATTATTGTTTATATAATTAATGCGAAAATGAGCAAAGTGATGGAATCAATAAAAACAAAAGAGCTTTCTTCCTGAAAAAGGGAAGAAAGTTTTTTTTATATATAAATAATCCAAACATTAAATTCAGCAAGAAAATCAAAATATAGGGAAAAGAGTGGAAAGAGAAAAGGCCATTAGGTTATTGAAGGAAAGCGAAGCATTGCTTGAAGGGCATTTTATTTTAACTTCCGGAAATCATTCACAGTTCTATGTTCAGTGTGCCTTACTGATGTCATATCCAGAGATTGCAAAAGAATTTTTTTATGATATTGCGAACCATTTCATAGATTATGATATTGATACAATTGTAGCACCAGCCATAGGAGGGATAGTAGTATCTTATGGTGTTGCTGAAGCTCTTGGAAAGAGATCAATATTTCTTGAAAGGGAAAAGGGTATTTTTACACTCAGAAGGGGCTTTAATGTTAGCAAGGGTGAAAGAGTGCTGTTAGTTGAAGATGTTATAACCACAGGTGGGTCAATAACTGAAGTGGCAAATGTTTTAAGGAATCTGGGAGCAGAAATAGTTGCATTTGCATCCATAGTAAACCGCTCATCAGGTAGATTCACACCTGAAGAAGAGTATTACTATTCAGTAGAAATGGATTTTCCAATTTATAAACCCGATGAGTGCCCATTGTGTAAAAAAAATATACCTCTGGTAAAACCGGGGTCAAGAGGATTGAAATAAAATAAGAGGTTTTAAATTATGGATTTTAAAGAAAAAAGCATAATATCAATAAGAGACCTTAATCAGGAATCTTTAAGAGAGATAATTAAAGTTTCTTCCGATGTGAAAAAGGGGAAATACAAAAATTTCCTGAGGAAAAAGGTTATTGCAACGCTTTTCTTTGAACCCAGTACTCGAACAAGGCTCTCCTTTGAATCAGCCGCAAAGCAGATGGGAGCAGAGGTAATTGGTTTTGCAGGTGCTGATTATACCTCTGTGAAAAAGGGAGAAACCCTGGGAGATACCATAAGGACGGTTTCAGGGTACTGTAATGTTATTGTAATAAGGCATCCGGTTGAAGGATCCTCACGGTACGCATCCGAGGTTGCAACCGTTCCGGTTATTAATGCAGGTGACGGAGCAAACCAGCATCCTACCCAGACCTTTCTGGATCTTTTCACTATGAGCGAATATTTTAGCGATTTTAAAAATCTCAGAGTGGGATTCTTAGGAGATTTAAAGTTTGGCCGTACAGTACATTCTCTTGCCTATGCTCTATCATTATTTGGCTCAACTATCTGGTTGATATCTCCTGAAATACTACGGATGCCAGAGTTTCTGGTGGATGAACTCAGAATTAATGGTTCAAGTGTAAGAGAGATTGATAATCTGGAGCTTGTGGATGAGCCACTGGATGTACTCTATGTTACCAGAATCCAGAAAGAGAGGTTTGGTGATTTTCAGGAATATATGAGGGTCGCAGGTAGTTATCGAATTACAAGAGATGTTGTAGAATCCCTGGGAAAGGATATAAAGATCATGCATCCTCTTCCAAGGGTTGATGAAATTGACCCGGAAGTGGATGAAATGGAAAATGCAATTTATTTTCACCAGGCCCATAATGGAATCCCTGTTCGACAGGCGATTTTGGGAATGGTTCTGGATGTTATTCCATAATTAATGTAATGGAGTTAGCAATGAAAACATATAAGGTTTATGCAATTAAAGATGGGACGGTTATTGACCATGTCCCTGCTACAAAGGCTTTAAAGGTCATAGATATTCTGGGCCTTGAAAATGAGGGGATCCTAACAATAGGCATTGGATTTTCAAGTGAAAAAATGGGCAGAAAGGATATCATCAAGATAGAAAATAAGTATCTTGAAAAAGAAGAAACGGATAAAATCTCTTTGATTGCCCCCCTTGCTACCATTAATATTATCAAAAATGGCAAACTGGTAGAAAAGCGTAAGATTGAACTGCCGGATGAGTATATAAATATTGTCAAATGTCCAAACCCCAACTGTATAACATCGAAAGAGCATGTAATAAGCAGGTTTAAAGTTATCAATCGTACCCCTTTAATACTTAGATGCCATTACTGTGAGAGGATTATTACCGAGGATGAGGTAGAAATCCTGTGAGACTATCTACAACGATATGCGGGGTTTACTTGAAAAACAGGTCTGTACTTGCCTCTGGTATACTGGGTGTTACGTTATCATCTCTTCGCAGGGTTTACAAAGAAGGAGCAGGTATTGTTACCTCTAAATCTATTGGAGTTAATCCAAGGAAGGGGCACAGAGGTCCTGTAATTTTTGACTTCGGAGCAGGGCTAATAAATGCTGTAGGATTATCAAATCCGGGTATTGAGAGTTTTTTAGAACAAAACAGAAAGTATTGTATAGATTTTCCTCTTATAGTATCTTTCTTTGGAGAAAAGATTGAGGATTATCAATTTTTAGCAACTGAATTAAATAGTATAGATTGTGATTTCATTGAGGTTAATATCTCCTGCCCAAATGTTGAGGATGAGTTTGGCAGACCCTTTTCATATTCTGCTGGCCTGACCCGAAGAATTACAAAATCGATCAAAGATTCTACGGATAAACCTGTTATTATTAAGTTGAGTCCCAACACCCCTGAGATTATAGAAATTGCACTGGCTGCTCAGGAAGCAGGTGCTGACTGCATCAATGTAATAAACACGGTAGGCCCGGGTATGATTATAAATATCAATACCGGATATCCTATTCTTTCAAACCTAAAGGGAGGAGTTTCTGGAGATGCTGTTCTACCACTTACAATCAGGTGCGTTTATGATCTTTATGAAAAATTGACAATTCCAATAATGGGTACAGGAGGAATCAGCAATACGGAATCAGCCCTGCAGGTTTTAATGGCAGGGGCTAGCCTGTTTGGAGTGGGAACTGCTGTTTATACGGAGGGGATATCAGTTTTTAATGATATTAACCAGGGCATGCTTGATTTTATGAATGCCAATAGAATAGATGATCTTCAGGAAATAATAGGGATTTCACACAGATTGAATAGAAAATCAAAATTTTATTTTACCAATTCTACTGGCAGGCATTTTAAAAAAAGTAAATGGAAAAAAAACCGCACTATACTGACAAGGCCAGAATTTGTAGTAAAGCAAATCAAAGAAATAGTTGATGATAGTGATCACCTTGTTAGGCAAATTTATATGGATCTTAATGGTGAACTAAAAGGGTTTCCGGGTCAGTTTTATATGCTATGGCTTCCGGGAATTGATTTTAAACCTTATTCAATCTTCTATCAGAGAAATGAAACAATAGGATTTGCGGTTGCCAATAGGGGCAAATTTTCCCGACAAATTTTTAGGATTGAAACAGGGGATCCCATAGGATTGCTGGGCCCTCTTGGTAATGGGTTTAATTTAACCAGAAATAACTATCTTCTGCTGGCCGGAGGAGTGGGATTAGCGCCAATTTTGTTTGCAGCAGAAAAGCTGTTAGAGTTAAACAAGAGAGTTGCTATTGCTTTTGGTGTAAAAAGGGCGATGGACTTGAACTGGTTTAAAAGATATATTGATAAAAAGGCTTCCAATCAATTAAGGAATATTGATGTTTTCTATGTTACGGAAGATGGAAGCATTGGTGAACGAGGATTGATAACAGATCATATTGAGAAGATTGTTAACAGCGTTAAACCAGATTTTGTGCTTGCATGCGGGCCAGAGCTTTTTATAAAAAAGTCAGCTGAAATCTGTTATTCTCTGGGGCTCGAGGGCCAAACCAGTATCGAGAGGGTAATGAAATGCGGTATAGGGCTTTGTGGTAACTGTTCTCTGGATGATAATGGAACAAGGGTATGTAAAGAGGGTCCAGTTTTTAGTTTTGATGAGATATTGGGATTTTCAGAGTTTGGAAAATATAAAAGGGACGAGAGCGGGAGGATTGTAGATATCTAAATGTTTATACTTAAAAATGTTTATGTTCCATTCCATGGTAAATGGAAACTTCGTGATGTAGCAATTGATGGTGATTTATTTATTGAAATATCTGATCAAATTACTTCACCAGAAAATAGCGGAAAAACGATTAAAACAATATATCTGGATTATGAAAGCTATCTTTTACCTGCGATGATTGACCCTCATGTTCATGTTAGAGAACCAGGTTTTGATTATAAAGAGGACTGGGAAACATGTTCAAAAGCCGCTTTGAAGGGTGGGGTTTCTGCAATTATAGATATGCCAAATAATAAATCTCCCATTGATGATATTAGAAAGCTTAAGCTTAAGGATGAGATAGCCATTAATAAAAGTTATGTAAATTACGGTTTGTACGTGGCACTTACTGATAATAATTCCGGGCAGATATCTGAAGGAATTTTTGATAACTATATCTGCGGTGTTAAAATATATATGGCCAAAACTACCGGTGGATTGATAGTGAATTCGGTTGATACAATTAAAAAGGCTCTTTATCAAACAAAGCCAGTTCTGGCACATACCGGTGGAGAGAATGGATTGTTAAAGCTGATGGAGGCGGCTGAGGATGTTTTTAAAAAACGTGGAAAAATACCATCACTGTATATTTGCCACGTTTATACTGCAAGGGAAGTAGAAATTATAAAACATTACAAGAAAAAACTTCCTGAAATAATAACAGAAGTTACACCTCATCATCTATTTCTGAACAGGGATGATTATAACGGGCTTCCAGGAGTTTTACCTCCTTTAAGCAGCAAGCATGATCAAAATGCGCTTTGGGATGCCCTTGTAGAAGGATTTATTGATGTTGTAGGAACTGATCATGCTCCTCATACAATAGATGAAAAAAGCTCTGATAGGCCTCCTTCAGGCTTTCCCGGCCTTGAAACAGCATTACCTCTGCTGTTTAATTCCTTAATTGACGGGAAGATTTCGCTTAATAGGTTGTTAGAGATTACTTCTGGCACTGCATCTAAACTATTTGGCATTAAAGATCACGGAAAAATAGAAGTAGGCCGAAAGGCAAATTGTACTCTGCTAGTTATGAAAGATTGGACAGTAGGTGAAGATGGATATCAAACAAAATGCAACTGGTCGCCATTTGATGGGAAAAAGCTTAAAAGTAAGGTATATTTGACAATTGTTAATGGTAATATTTCATATTTAGATGGTAGTTTTAGACGCGGAATTATAAAAAGATTATGCGTGAGGAAGGCTGGTAAATGAAAGAATTTAGAAATTTTTTAATTGATACCTGGGAACAAAAAACCTCGCTTCTCTGTTTTGGGATGGATCCAGTTGTTGAAAGGATGAAGATTGATAAAAGCAAGAATCTATCCGATGAAATTGTTAACTATTTTTCAAGAATTATGAAGGAGATCCTGTTAAAGATAACGGCGGTTAAGCCAAACCTCGGGTTCTATTTACAGTATGGAAATGAGGGAATAAATGCTCTTATAAGGTTGATAGAAGAAGCAAAAAAGAATGAAGTGCCTGTAATTTTAGATGGAAAGTTTTGTGATATAGGTAGAACCTCAGAGGCCTATGCAAAGTTTGCATTTGAAATAGCAGGAGCAGACGCAGTAACGCTTAACCCATACATGGGATACGATGCATTAATGCCTTTTTTAAACTATAAGGACAAGGGGTTTTATATTCTAGGGTTAACCAGCAATCCTGGGGCAAAAGATTTTCAATATCTTGATGTCAGTAACAGTGAAAAACTGTATGATAGAGTAATTGAATCAGCTTTAAAATGGAATAATGAGAATAGTGGGGTGGGCACAGTTATTGGAGCTACTCAGAAAGAGATTAAACGGATCTTAGAAAACTTATCCAGAATTGATAACTATATTCCATTATTGATACCTGGTGTTGGTACCCAGGGTGGAAGTTATAAAGAGTTAAATGACCTTTTAAATAAGCTGAACTACAAAAAGGGTGTTGTTAGAATTAACTCCTCTTCAGCCATAAGTTATGCCCATGAAAATTTTCCTGGATTTAGCTATACTGAAGCAGCCTATCTTGCTGTAGAAAAAATAATGAAGTCTTAAAATGGGTATTATATGGTTCAATTTGTTATTCTTAAAACCTACTTAAATGATTAAACCGAATTAGTCGAACTTCGATTTTTCATAATTAAGTAAAAATTAGCTGTAGTATTCCAAAAGAACTAATCCATGATAGGTCAAATATTATAAAGCCAATAGGCTGAATACATTATTAATTGCATTTTAGTATTGTTTGTACGCATTTCAAATAATTCGATATTATCTCTGACTATACAACTCAGCCCTTTTTGTAAAGTCAGAGATTATATACTTTGCCTTTTTAAAGTTTTGGTTCTTTGTGAATTCATTTGGCATTGCAATTACATTCATCCCTGCTGCGGATGCGGCTTCAACTCCCATTTCACTATCCTCAAAGACAAGTCCATACTCTGGTTTAATTTTTGCTTTCTGTAGTACCTTGAGATAGATTTCAGGATCCGGTTTGCTTTTTTTAATATCAGAGCCGGTAACAATATAATCAAAGTATCCCTCTATATTTAATCCGTCACTTCCAATAATTGCTTCAGCCTCATCATTAACTGCAGATGTTGCAATGGCTAATTTAAGATTTGCGAATGCCTTTCTGTTATAGAGATATTCGATAAAACTTAAAAACCCCTTTCTAACAATGCTGAAAATCTTTTTTTTCAATATCCTGATATAGTATTGATTCTTAATTTTAATTAGATCAGATACTATTCTATTAGCATCTACCTCTACATTGGCTGATTTTTCAGATGTGTTTTCATAAATTATCCTTCGAAAATAGGAATCGGCCCTGTGTCCGACGCAATGCTGTATCCAGTAGGATTTATCGATGGGTATGTAATTCATGAATTTAAGTGCTAGATTTACAGCTTCAAGTTGAATTGGCTCGTCATCAATTATAAGGCCATTTACATCAAAAATAATGAGTTTTGCATTGTCGATGGTTTTTTGAAGAACTGGATTGTTAAAATAAACTGTATTTTTTTCATCATTCATAAGTTTTTGAAGAGTTAGTTTAATTTATAATATCTCTGTAAAAGGGATCAAAGCCTGATAAAATCAAATC
>QNBN01000068.1 GCA_003645695.1 Spirochaetota bacterium
CAAAGAGGCTGGGGTTTAAAAGGTTTGATGGCCAGTTAGTAAAAGGTGGTACAATTATTGTAAGACAGAGGGGAACCAGAGTTCACCCTGGAAGGAATGTAGGCCTTGGAAGTGATGATACCCTCTTTGCAAAGATAGATGGAATTGTAAAGTTTGAAAGCTACAATAGGGGAAGAAGAAAAGTTTCCGTATATCCGAATAATTAAATTTTACTCAGTAAAGTGTTTTTATTGTCCAATTTACATCATGATTTTATATAGGTTAATTACAATTATCCCTGTTCAAAACAGGGATATTTTTTTATAGTTTTGTAAGATAGGAGTGTTGATAACTGTGTTTACTGATGAGGTCGAAATAACTGTTCAATCTGGAAGGGGGGGAGATGGCGTAGTTTCATTCAGAAGGGAAAAGTATATACCGAAAGGCGGACCTGACGGAGGTGATGGAGGTGAGGGGGGAGATATTGTTTTTGTTGCTGATAGAAGATTACGTTCTCTTCACCAATTAAAGATAAAGAAGTTTTTTAAGGCTGAAAATGGTAAACCTGGCAATAAAAAAAATAAGACAGGTGCTAGAGGTAAAGACTGTATTATTCGAGTGCCTGTAGGCACAATAATAAGGGATAAAGAAACATCCAGGATTATCGGCGATCTTACAGAGGATGGTCAAAAGCTACTACTTTTAAGGGGTGGTAAAGGCGGGTATGGTAATACACATTTTGCTTCCCCGGTTAACAGAGCCCCGAAAATATCCAAGCCGGGACAGCCGGGCAAAAATGCTGAACTTTTACTGCGGTTAAAAATGATAGCTGATGTGGGACTTGTAGGTTTTCCTAATGCAGGCAAATCTACCCTTCTTTCGGCTCTTACAAGGGCAAGACCCAAAGTAGGCAATTACCCCTTTACTACTCTGTACCCAAACCTCGGTGTTATGGAATTCGGTAATGAAAAACAGGTCGTTATTGCGGATATTCCGGGAATAATTGAAGGTGCGCATAAGGGACATGGCCTGGGAATCAGGTTTCTTAAGCATATAGAAAGAACTAACATAATTCTGTTTGTGATTGACCTATCCGATATGGGTATTAATAGGAATCGAACCGGGAATTTTAGGAAAACCTATGAAACCCTGGAGAATGAACTGGTTTCTTATTCAGGTATTTTAGCAGAGAAGAGACAATTAATTGTAGGAACAAAAATGGATATTGTAGATTACAGCAAATGTGAACAATTTTTATCTGAATTCCCGGATTTTGAAACTCTAACTGTTTCCGCTGCTACTGGTAATGGTGTGGATAAGCTTAAGATGAAAATAGTTCAACTTCTGGAGAAAAAAGATGAAGGAAAACCAGATTAATCTGGATGTGAAATCGGATACAGAGCTGCTAAGGGTGAAAGATCATCTGCAAACACCTCCAAAGATTGGTATTTTTGGCGGAACATTTAATCCCATACATTTAGGACATCTTAGACTGGCGGAGGATGTAAGGGAGGAGTTTTTACTAGACAAAGTGATTTTTGTCCCGGCTAATATACCTCCTCACAAAAAATTGAATGGTAATGTAACTGCTGCTGACAGAATGAAAATGATTGAGATGTCCATTAGCGGAAATAGCTATTTCGAGGTTAACGACATAGAAATTAGGAAAGGTGGGGTATCATACACTATTGATACAGCTAAATATTTGTATGAAAATTATGATTTTTTTAAAAAGCCATACTTTATACTCGGTTCGGACCAGGCAATATCTATAAAAACATGGAAAAAAATTGATGAACTATCTAAACTGTTTTGTTTTGTGGTTCTAATTAGAAAAGAAGAAAGAGCAAGAATTCCAGAAGTTAAAAACTTAATGAAAAACCTTAATATTGAGTCATTTTTTTTTACGGGAAGAGAGATAGATATTAATTCATCTGAGATTAGAAAAAGATTGCGGGAGGGAAAGAGCATCCGATACCTTGTAAAAGATGAAGTGTTGAACTACATTTTAGAGAACAGGCTTTATATAGTATGAATATAGAGAATATTGTCAAGAAACTGCCGGAATACATTACGGAAGATAGGATGAAACACTGTATTGGTGTTATGAAAACAGCGGCAGAATTAGCTGAGAAATACAAGGCTGATAGAAGAAAGGCTGAAATAGCGGGTCTGCTTCATGATGTTGCACGTGATCTGGAACTCGCTCAGATGGTTTCACTATGTGCCGATAGGGTAAAAAATCTCAATGATTATGTTAAACAAAATAAACTCCTACTCCACTCTTATGCTGGCCGCGTTTTAGCTGAACGAGATTTTGGTATAAGAGATAAAGAAATATTAAGTGCTATAGAAAAGCATACAACCGGTTCTAATAATATGAGCTTACTGGAAAAGATAATATTTGTTTCGGATTATATAGAACCATCAAGATCCTTTAGGGGTGTTAAAAAGGCAAGAAAACTCGCCTACAGCGATCTGAACAGCGCAATGCTCTATATCTATAGATCTATTTTAATTCACCTTTTGAGAGAGGTCAGGTATGTATGCGTTGAGACTCTTGAAGGTTATAATTCAATTTTAATGGAAGTAAAAAAAGTGGAATAAGTAGGATTGCAATGTAGTAACAAATAGGTAATGCATTTGCCTGTTTTCAATTAAAGTAAATATTATTAATTTTAGATTAGGTTGAAGTTTGGAGAATGTTCATGCAAATAAATGTAGCCGATATTAAGTTTCAATCAAAATCAAAAAAAGCTCCGGAGTTCGATTGGATATCTTTCATTCTTATCATTGTAGCAATTGGAATAATAATAGCAGCGGTCTATTTTATCTTTTATTTTAAAGAAAGTAAGATCCTTCAGATAATTGAGAAAGGGGAGAATATTTCGGGAATAATTGTTGAAAATAATGGGGAAAGAACAGATGCTGTATTCCTGAGCTTTTATAATCCAAAAACGGAAAAGCTTGCTTTTATAATGATTCCTGGAAATACCAGGTTAAAGGTAGAATACGAGAAGGCGCCTGAATACGATACTGTTTCCAATATGTATAAAAAAGGCAATGCTCTGGTAGTTAAAAATACAATGGAAAAGTTAACCGGGCATAAGTTTACATTTTATATGGTTTATGGATTGAAAACGGTAGAGAGTTTTATTGACCTTCTGGAGGGAGTTTATGTTAATATGGAGAAGTCGATTGACTATATTGATGTAAAGAATTCTACTTTTATAAGGATTCCGAGTGGAGAAAATCTTCTTGATGGGGCAAAAGTTAAAGAGCTACTGATGTATCAGTATGGAGAGAACGGATTAAAGGCAAAACTTGAAAATCATAGAATTGTGGCCGAATCAATCCTTGACAGAAAAAGAGATGTTATAGAACTCTCAGAAAATAATGCAGTTGTTAGATTATTAATGAAACAGGTAGATACTAATTTAAGTAAAAAAGATATAAAGGTGCTTGTCAGCAGAATAAACAAATTAAACTCATCACGTTTGCTTTTCTACAAGATGTTTGGAAGATCGATGAAGATAAAAGGTACGGTATATCTTTTACCGATAAATAATGGAGGTTGGTTAACCGATAGAATTAAGGAACTAAATAAGTTTTTGAACGATGAGGGTCCAGCTCCAATAGGAGATGATATAAAAATTGAGATTTTAAATGGATCTAGCAATCCGGGTCAAGCTCAAAATCTCAGAAATTACTTTATTAAATATGGATTTAATGTGGTTCATTTCGGTAATGCTCTTAGGAATGACTATGAAAAAACGGTTGTGATTGATAGGGTTGGAAAACCAATTTTAGCAAAAAGGATTGCGGATATTATAAACTGTAAAGAAGTGTACACTAAAATTGATAAATCTCTTCTGGTTGATATAACAATAATAATAGGAAATGATTTTGAGGGTAGGTACGTAAGATGAAAGAAGATATGGCGCTGGAGAAAGAACAAAATGTAAATCAAGAGAAAGAAATGGAATTAATAGTAAAAGAGGTGGCAGATGTTTTAAGGGATGATAAAGCTTTCGATATTCTTGTACTCAACATTGGTAAACTCACATCAATTACCGATTATTTTGTTATCTGTACTGCAACATCATCGGTGCAGATAAAAGCATTGATAAGGGATATTGATGAGCTTCTCCATAGAAGAAACCTTAGATTGGTTAATTCTGTAGATAATTTAAACTCACCATGGGTTTTGCTGGATTACAACTATTTTGTTATTCATATTTTTCTAAAGGAGGGAAGGGATTTCTACAAGCTTGAGCGTCTGTGGTCTGATGCGGAGATTATCTACAATTCGAACAAGGAAAAAGGAAAATGATACGGGCTTTTATTTATTGGGTTTTTGGTGCTCTTCTCACCTTTTTTCTGTCAATGACTGCTATTGTTGTAAATATCTTTAATCGAAAGAACAGTGATTTCCCCCACAAAATTTCACGTATATGGTCTAAAATAATTCTCAAACTATTTTGTGGGTCCAAACTTGTTGTTAAGGGATATGAAAATATAGATAATTCAAAGAGCTATATTATTGTTTCCAATCACAGAAGTCTAACTGATATTTTTGTGGCATCAGCTGCAATCCCGCTTCAGTTTCGATGGCTGGCTAAAAAATCTCTTTTCAGGTTGCCCTTTATCGGGTATGGTATGAAAATTGCCGGATATATCCCTGTGGAAAGGGAAAAGGCGATCCATGCGGTAAGGAGCCTTGATGAAATAAAAAAAAGGTTAGAGAATGAAAAATCCATCTGGATATTCCCTGAAGGAACGAGAACTCCAAAGGAAAAGCTTGGTAAATTCAAAAGAGGGGCATTTGTTCTCGCGAAAGATACAGGAATTCCCGTTCTTCCGGTTGTTCTTGTAAATACTGATAAAATCTTTGAAAACCCTTTGAAAATAAAACCAGTTACAATCTATGTCCATATATTAAAACCTGAAAAATTTGATGAATACTTGAAAGAATATGGTGATAAAAGAACAGCTCTGGATATGATGATCAATGGTGTGAAAGAAAAAATACAGAAAATATATGATGAATATGTCACTAAAATTGAATAGTGAAATTAGGTATATAAAAGGAGTTGGACCTTCCACAGCAGAAAAACTCAACAGGTTGGGTATCGAAATAGTCGAAGATCTTATTTATTATTTCCCAAGAGATTATGAAGATCGCCGAAATCTTAAAACACTCGCAGAGACCGATGAGGGGGAAAAAGCTACTTTTCATTTCAAAGTTATAGATCAGGGATATATACGTTTTAATGGAAGAAATCACCCGAAGATAAAAGTCACAGACAAAACAGGGATTGCCTATCTATACTGCTTCAACAGGAACTATCTTAAAGATATTCTTGTACCCGGAACTTCCTTCTATTTAATCGGTAAGTACTCATTGAAGGGGAGGTATCCTATTTTTTCAAGTTTTAATTATGAACTTGATGATAATAATGCGAAGTTAGGGATTATTCCTGTTTACCGGCTGACCTCTGGTATTAGTCAGAACCTTTTGAGGAAAATAATAAAAACCGTACTGGATAGCTTAAGTGATAAGTTAAAGGAAGAAATACCGGAATTTATTAGGAAGGGATATAAAATACCTCCTCGGGGCGAGATAATCAAAAGAATTCATTTCCCACCCAGTCAAAGGGAGCTCAGAAGGATGAGGGAGGCCTATTCCTATCAGGAGTTTTTTAAGTATCAATTGATAGTTGCAATGGCGAAAAGTAAAAATAAAGAAATTAAGAAAAATAGAATTAAGTCCAGTGGAGAGCTTAGAGAGAAGTTTTTGAAAAAATTACCCTTTAAATTGACCAATGCTCAAAATAGGGTGTTATCAGAGATAGACAGAGATCTTGACTCACCTGCTCCTATGAATCGCCTCATTCAGGGTGATGTGGGAAGCGGGAAAACAATTGTCTCCGTTTTTGCTGCTTTAAAGGCTTTAGAGAGGAATGAACAGGTGGCTTTTATGGCTCCTACAGAAATACTTGCCAGACAGCACTATAATAGTTTGAAGGAATATCTATCAGATCTAAACGTAAAAATTGAGTTTTTATCATCCTCAGTAAAAGGTGTAAAAAGAAAGGAGCTTGTTTTAAAGTTATTAAAGGGAGATGTTGATATTATTGTGGGAACTCACGCACTTTTCTCAGATGATGTTGAGTTCAGAAACTTATCTCTTGTAATTATAGATGAACAGCAAAAGTTCGGTGTTCTTCAAAGGGGCAAGCTGAGGCAGAAGGGAAAACACACGGATTGTCTTGTTATGAGTGCAACACCAATCCCTAGGACTTTATCAATGACATTGTATGGTGATTTGGATGTTTCGATTATTGATGAAATGCCTCAGGGCAGGATTGGTACGGAGACTCATATTGTTAAACAGGCAGAGATTAATAAGGTATACGATTTTGTAAAAAAAGAAGTATCAGAGGGAAGACAGGCCTACTTCATATATCCTGTTATTGAAGAATCCGCTGTTTTAGATGTAAAAAATGCTACTGAATCCTTTGAGTATCTGAACAATGAAATATTTTCTGAATTCAATGTTGCACTATTGCATGGTAGGATGAGTGAAGAAGAAAAGGATAAGATTATGCAGGAGTTTAAGGATAGAAAGTATGATATACTTGTATCAACCACAGTTGTTGAGGTTGGTGTGGATATCCCAAATGCAACTGTAATGGTAATTGAGCAGGCTGAAAGATTTGGATTATCCAATATTCACCAGTTAAGGGGTAGAATTGGGCGTGGCAAATACAAGTCGTATTGTTTTTTAATTCCTGATAAAAGTGCAGGGAGAGAGGCTTTTAACCGACTGATGATATTGAAACATACCAATGATGGTTTTAAAATAGCAGAATGGGATTTAAAATTAAGAGGACCTGGAGATATTATTGGTAAGAAACAGGCTGGTTTACCATCATTTATAATAGATGATATTGATATTAATACTAAACTAATATACAGAGCTCAGAAGGATGCAAGAAAATTCGTAAATGGTGAAATAGGCATAGAAAAGGAAAGAGAGCTTTTTCTTAATTCTTTTATTCAAAGTGAATCGTATAAACGTGCTTCTCTATACTTTGGCGGTTAATTTTATTGTTTAAATATTGGAGGGATATTTGAAAAGATATCTTAAACTTACAGCTGGTACATTTAAAGGAAGAAAACTGTATGTCCCGGATATTGGAGTAAGACCAGCTACAAATCTTGTAAGAGAAGCAATATTTTCAGTTTTGAATAATATACTTGAAGGTGGTATTAGGAATAAATCTGTCATTGACCTCTTTGCTGGAACAGGATCATTGGGCCTTGAAGCATTAAGCAGAGGGGCAAAGTATGCAACTTTTGTTGACAATAATAAATCTTCCATTAGTTCTATAAATAAAAACTTAAAGTTAATGGGATTGAGGGGAAGTGTAATAAAGAGTGATGTGGCAGCATTTTTAAAAAGAAATAGAAAGAGCCTTGAATACGATGTGATATTTTTTGATCCTCCATATAAATATAGGTGGGTGGGAGATGTACTAAATATGCTTGCTGAGGCAACTCAAGAGGGAAAATCTTCCGTACTTGTTTATGAGCGATCTTATGATAAGATTTTACCCAGGTTAAGTGAGAGTTTTAGCCTTTTTAAAAGAAAGAAATACGGTCAAACAGAAGTTTTATTTTACAATATTATTTAGGGAGAAATTATAGTGAAGAGAATATTAGGAATTGGGTTTATATATGGGGCTGCTATTCTTATTATGTTTTCGATACTGTTTTTATTCAATATAATTAGGTTTAATCATGCTTATTCAACTGCTGCTTTGGGTTTCCTTTTCTATATTGCTGGTGTGTTTTTGACAAGGGAGGGAAAGCTAACTCCTTATAAAATAGGGATGATCGTACTTGCTATTGTGCTCATTGTACTGGCAATAATCAGGGAGATTGTATGAGTAAGGACAGACCAAATCAGGTATTGAAGCTCGGAGATATTGTTTTAATTTTAATGGTAATTATTGGCCTTGGTTTTCTTTCATTTAACTTGTATGGAAATGACCAGGGTAATAAAGAAGTTATGATTATCGGACAGAATTTTCGAGGGGTTTATCCAATTGAAAAAAACAGGAAAATAGAGGTGAAAGGTCCTCTTGGAGATACCATTGTAGTTATTGAAGATGGAAAAGCTTGGATAGAATATTCGCCGTGTAGGGAAAAGATCTGTATGAAAATGGGGAAGATAAGCAGAGTAGGCCAGCAGGTTGTTTGCGTGCCTAATAGAGTGCTCGTAGAGATTGAGGGTAGAAATGGAGATATAGATGCAGTATCAAGATAGCATCGGATATATAACTAAAAGTATTCAAAATTCCAATCAAAAAGACAGGGTCTTTTATTTAGCGTATCTTTCGTCAATGGCAATAATTCTATCTATTCTCGAATATCTTATACCAAAACCCCTCCCGTGGATGAGAATAGGACTTTCAAATGCCATAACGCTCTATGCCTTTGGAGTTGTTAAGCCAAAGGAGGTTTTTTATATAGTTTTAGCAAGGGTTTTGTCCGTATCTTTATTAATAGGAACCTTTTTGTCAACTACATTTATCTTAAGCCTTACAGGTGCTATTGCTTCATACTTTGTTATGCTGTTACTTTTTAGATACTTTAAAAAAATCTTTAGCTTTGTTGGGATTAGCATAATAGGGGCTTTGACTAGTAGTTTTTCTCAACTTTTTGTCGTAAATTACCTTTTTATCAATAGCCAATTATCATATTATCTTTTTCCTGTATTGGGTGGATTTGCACTCGTGGGAGGTATAATAACTGGATATTTTGCGGAGTTTTTAGTTAGAAATATTTAAAAAATTGTAAAATTTATCTTTAATTTATTTAAACTAAAATTATATAACAAAGGGTATTAAGATGAAAAAGGAGGCTTTATACTACGATAATTTAGAGTCCGGCAAGGTGAAGTGTAGATTATGTCCGCATAATTGTACAATTGGAGAGGGTAAATTTGGCATTTGTAAAGCGAGAACTGCTCAAGGTAGTAAACTATACACAACTATATATGGAGAGGTTTCGGCTATTGCCATGGATCCGATTGAAAAAAAACCTCTCTATCACTTTTTTCCGGGAAGTTCAATTCTATCAATCGGAACGGTAGGTTGCTCGTTTAAATGTCAGTTTTGTCAGAATTACCATATCTCACAGAATCTGAATTATCCAACTGATTTCTATTCACCCGAAGAAATAGCCGAACTCGCGCTAAATAAAGGCTCAATCGGAGTAGCCTATACATATTCAGAACCTTTGATATGGTATGAATATGTTTATGATGCAAGCATCGAGACAAGAAAAAGAGGTCTTAAAAATGTATTTGTGACCAATGGATACATAAATCAAGAGCCTTTGTCGGAGCTTTTAAAATATGCAGATGCTTTTAATATTGACCTTAAATCATTTAATAAAGATTTTTATAGAAAAGTAATTGGAGGCAAGCTTGAACCGGTTCTTGAAACTATTGAGGAAGTCTCAAGGCATCCTGAAATTGATCTGGAGGTAACTACCCTTGTTATACCTGGATACAATGACAGTGATAAAGAGATGGATGAAATAACAGATTTTCTTGCTTCCTTAAACAAGGATATTCCATATCATCTTTCAGCCTATTATCCTGCATATAAGTTTAAAGCTCCTCCAACTCCTGTTGAAACTCTTGAAAGGCTGAAGGAGATCGCAGAAAGAAAATTGAATTATGTATACCTGGGCAATGTAGCAGGGCATACAAATACATACTGTACGGAGTGTGGGGCACTTCTCATCGAAAGGCATGGGTATTATACAAGAATAGTTGATCTTAAAGGAGATAGATGCGGCAATTGCGGTGCAAAAATACCGATCATAGTTTGAAACATTTTTGTTTAATTTGATTTCTTAATTAAAAGGAAATTAAAATTTGACTATAGTTAATATTTATGTATATTAATATTGGACGGCGCGGGGTGGAGCAGCTGGTAGCTCGTTGGGCTCATAACCCAAAGGTCGCAGGTTCAAGTCCTGCCCCCGCTAATTTGATTCCCTGCCATTTAGGTGGCAGGGATTTTTATTTGGAAATCCTTAAAAAGGATAAAGATAAATGATAGTTTATAAGTGTGATTATTGTGGGAAAATAATTAATTCTCCTTTAAAAGTTAGCGGTCTCAAATTTGAATTGAAACGTATTACCCTTCCAGATGTTGTAAGCAAGTTCAGCAGTGACCAGTCCTACGGCTTGGTATTTGAGCATCTCTGTGAAGATTGTGTAAAGCTTTTAACTGATAAATTCTTGAAATTAAAGAATGAGATACTGAAAGAAAGAGAAGAAATCTTTGGGGAAAATAAGACTAAACGAAGTAAATAATCTTTGAGATGGATTTGGAGAATTAAAATTATTGCGGGAATATTTTTTTCTTTATTTTTATATGTATTATTATACTTTAGTAGTTATATTTCTGATGTAAAATCAATTTATGAAGGGGGGTATGATGAGCGGTTTATACTTTGGTTTAGGTGCAGGTATCCTTGCAATGATAATTGTCGGAATTTTCATTAAATCTGTTCTTTCCAAAGAAGAAGGTACAGATGTAATGAAGAAAATTGCAAGGCAGATTCAAACTGGAGCAGCAGCATTTCTGAGAAGAGAGTATATGTACATTGCCATTGTTGTAGTGGTCATAGCAATAGTAATGGTAGCTGCTAAAAAGTATTTTGGTTATGGATCGGCTATTTCATTTGTTTGGGGGGCCATTGTTTCCGGTTCTGCAGGAGCCATCGGAATGAATATGACCACAAGAGCAAATGTCAGAACTACATATGCTGCACAGAAAAGTGGTATGAAAGAAGCATTAAACATTGCTATTTCAGGTGGGGCAGTAATGGGGCTTAGCGTTGTTGGTATTGCCCTTATAGGCCTTGTAATTCTGCTTTTCGCATTTGGTATTTTCAACGAGAATGATCCTGCTCTTTTCGTTAAGAAGTTAAGTATGATAAATGCATATGCAATGGGTGCAAGCCTTTTTGCACTATTTGCAAGGGCCGGAGGCGGTATTTATACCAAGGGTGCCGATATGGGAGCAGACCTCGTAGGTAAAGTTGAGGCTGGAATACCTGAGGATGACCCAAGAAACCCGGCTGTTATAGCTGATAATGTTGGTGACAATGTAGGGGATACCGCAGGGTTAGGTGCAGATCTTCTGGAGTCTTATGTGGAATCCATGATAGCAAGTATGGTGCTTGCTGTTTCTATCGTTTCTTATGGGATGACCAAACTTACTCCTCAGAATATGGAAGTAGTTAAAAATATTATTCAGATGATTGTTTCTATTGCTGCAGTCGGAGTGATAGCTTCAATAATAGGGGTTTTTTATGTCAAGCTTGCTGCCAGGAAGAATCCTCAATCTGCATTACTTGGTGGAACATACATTGCGGCAGGGTTAACCATAGTGTTTACTGCTGTAATTATAAATGGTATGGGAATTGATTTAACAGTTGGAACCAGGCACTACGGAAAATGGGGATTCTTCTGGAGTATTGTATCTGGAATTATATCTGGTATTATTATAGGTTTTGTTAGTGAATATTATACATCGAGTAGGTTTAAGCCTGTTCAAAAACTTGCAAAAAGCAATGAGACAGGTCCCGCAATAGGGGTTGTTGGTGGTATTTCACTAGGCCTTAAAAGTGCATTCTGGCCGGTTATAGCAATAGTATTTGCTATTATCATCTCGGATGCGTCTGCGGGAATGCTCGGAGTAGGGCTTGCCTCATTCGGAATGCTGGTAACAACAGGTATGATAGTTTCGGTTGACAGTTATGGACCGGTTGCAGACAATGCTGGAGGTATTGCTGAAATGGCCGGATTGCCTGATAACGTGAGGGCAATAACAGATAAGCTAGATGCTGTCGGTAATACAACTGCGGCCATTGGAAAAGGATTTGCGATTGGATCAGCCGCCTATGCTGCATTGGGTCTTTTAACGGCATATATTGCTTCTACCGGTATTAAAGCTGAATCTCTGTCCCTTTCCTC
>QNBN01000069.1 GCA_003645695.1 Spirochaetota bacterium
ATATTTAGAAAGGAACCTATCATAATATCCACCTCCATAACCAAGCCGTTCTCCTTTTTTGGTAAATGCCAAACCAGGAGCTATTATAAGGTCCAATTTACTATAATCTGCCTCCGGGCATTCATCTATAGGTTCAAGTATGCCGTATTCTCCCGGACGTAGAGATTTATCAATGCTTTCAATTACAAAGGCTTTCATAATTCTTCTCTTTGGGAGTATTTTTGGTACAGCTACAACTTTACCCTGATTAATAGATCTACGAATTATTTCGAATGTATCAACTTCACTTCTAAAACTTACATAACAAAAAAGATAATTCGATTTCTTGTATAAATCCCAATTAAATAGATGTTTCTGAATTATTCTATCTTTTTCATCTTTCTCTTTGATTGGTATAGCATCTCTGATTTTTTCTGCAATTTTACGGATTTCATTCTTGTGAAGGTTCTTTTCTATCTTCATCCTTTAGCATCTCCTTTAATTTTTCATATCTCTTTTTTAGATCCTTTTCTCTACCAATCTCAGTTGGTTGATAGAAGTTAATAGATTTAGGTAAATATTTCTGTTTAATAAAATGCCCCTGGTAATCATGTGGATATTTATATAGTTTTTTCTCAGAACCAACTGCTTTTAGGTAGGGAGGCACATCCATAAGGGGTTTTTCCCTGACATACTTTAAAGCCTTTTCAATTGCAAGGTAGCTACTGTTACTTTTTTGTTGAAGTGAAAGATATATTGTTATATGAGATAGAATAATTCTTGCTTCTGGCATTCCAATGTTGTCAACAGCTTCATAGGCACTTGTAGTGAGTAAAAGAGCAAGAGAATCTGCAAGGCCTATATCTTCACTGGCAAGGATTATAAGCCTCCTTGCGATATATAATGGGTCTTCTCCTCCTTCAAGCATTACTGCAAGCCAATATAGAGCTGCATCAGGATTGGAACCGCGTATAGATTTAATAAAAGCAGATATAACATCGTAATGAAAATCCTCATCCCTATCGTATAAAATCCACTGTTTTTTTATAATTTTGTCAAGATCTTCTCTTTCAATTTTTCTGCCTTTTACCAGGATAGTAGCTGCTTCAAGGATATTTAACATTCTTCTGGCATCACCGTTGGAAATTTTCACAAGATAGTTCTTTGCTTTGTATGAGATTTCCAGATTAACTTTTTTTATGGCTTTTTCCAGAATTTTATACAGATTTTTTTCGGAAAGTTTATAAAACTCAAATAGCAGAACTCTCGACCGGAGAGGAGGGGTTAGTGAAAAAAAAGGATTTTTGGTCGTAACTCCAATCAAAATAATCTGGCCTTCCTCAAGTGGAGGGAGCAAGGCATCCTGTTGAAGTTTATTAAACCGGTGTATTTCATCAATGAAAACTATGGTTTTAATGCCAACATCAGAGTTTGATCTTGCCTTTTTAATTGATTTTCTAATATCATCCACAGTGGCTGTCACAGCATTTAGCTGAATAATCTCACTCTTTGTGCTCCGTGCTATTATTTTTGCAAGGGCTGTTTTTCCACATCCGGGAGGTCCATAAAATACTGAGGAAATAAGATTGTCCTCATCTACCATCTTTCTAATTATACCGTTTTTGCCAACCAGGTGGTCCTGGCCAAAAAAATCCTCCAGAGTTTGAGGCATGAGTAATCTTGATAACGGAGGAGATGGTCCTTTAAATAATCCATCCATAACAGAATTTTACCTTAAATCTATTATATCACTTAACACTTTTTTTCCAATATCTATTAACGAACGCGAATGTTTTTCACTGAGAGATTCAGCAACAATTCTTATCTGTGGTTCGGTGTTTGAAAGCCTCAGGTGTAACCATTGTTTATCTCCAATAATCTTAACACCATCAATTGTATTGATCTCAAAATTCGGTAAATCATATTTAATTTTTCTTAGAATTTTATCATAAAAATGATCTTTATCATTAACTTTGCCTTTCAAATCAATTTTATCCTTTATCATTTTATAGGCGGGATATGTATTAACAATTTCTTCAATTGTCTTTCCTGTTTCTGCAAGCAATTCAAGAATTTGTGCCATCCCAACAAAGCTGTCTCTACATGGATTTATCGAAGGAATAATAACTCCGCCATTGCCTTCACCACCATATTCTAGACCTTCTTTTAGAATTTTTTCAGTAACAAAGGCCTCTCCTATTTTAGTCCTATGTACCGAAACAGAAAACTTTCTTGCTAAATCCTCAATGAGCAATGAAGTTGAAAGGTTACACGCTATATCAGTTTTCTTTTTTCTCAAAAATCCTTCTCCTGCCAGTACAATCGTAAATTCCTCACTTACTGGTACTCCGTTACCTGTAACAACAGATAATCTGTCTGCATCAGGGTCCTGGGCAAAACCAAGATTAGCATGACTATTTTTTACGACTTCAGACAACAGTTTAAGATTTTGGGGAGTTGGCTCGGGATTTCTGGGAAAATCTCCTGTAATTTCTGCATTAACAGGAATAGTTTTGCATCCAAGCCTTTCAAAAAAGTACCTATCTGCTATGGTAGCTGCGCCACCCACAGGGTCATAAGCAATCTTAAACCCCATTTTTCTTATAGCCTCTATATTGAAGTTTGTAAGTATATCATCGATATAATTTTTATAGTAATCATACTTTTCCTGTATATTGCCAATAGCATCGTAAGTTGCCCAATTTATTTCTCTTAAAATATTTTTACTTCTTTCAACAATCAGATTTATGGATTTTTCATCTAAAAATAGGCCATCCGGGTTGCTGAGTTTTAGTGCATTCCACATTGGTGGATTATGACTTGCGGTTATTATAATACCACCATCAGAGTTTAGCTTCCTTGTAGCATGCAGTGTGGTAGGAGTAGGAGCTATTCCGATATCGACAGCTTCATATCCAAGAGCAATTATAGTTGAGATCACTGCATCTTTAATAAAGATACCACTTTTTCGTGTATCCCTTCCAATGCATATTCTTTTATTTTCAACTGTCAATGAGTTTACGAAAGCTTCAGTGTAGTTTAGAACAGATAGAGCATTTATATCTTCACCTACAAGCCCTCTAAAACCGGAAATACTTGACATAAGAGCCATATATTTCTCCTTTAGATAAAGTAAACTTTGGATCGCAATGAAAATATAGGTCCAATATTAAAGTACAATACATTAGTATAATGAAGAGCATTTTTTAAGAAAAAAAGTTGAAATGATTTACTCACCAATCTCTACCGCTTTATCCGGAAACACAGGAATATTCCTGACAACCGGCATATAATATCTGTCACTAATCAGATAATGGCCATGGATATTCCTGTAGAACTCGTATTGTATTCATTCTCAATTTCGTAATCACCCTGATTATTATATCTCTATAAACCCCTTTTTTGCTTTTTTTCATCATCATGGTGGGCCACTCTCACAAGACATGGTTTTAGGTAGTTGTATAAACTATTGTTTAAAACTTCCTCTTTCTTTTTTGGGGGTACTTTATCAAATAGGTCTTCTATCATTTTTAAAAGTTGGCCTATTAAGTATCCTGTTTCTGACAATTCCTGAGGAATGTTTTTACTTTCTTTTTTGCGCAACAATTCTACAATCCTTCTGCCGTCCATCTGTCTTTGAGCACTGTATATAGAAGCTTCTGAAATGTCATCACAGAGTTTTTCTGATATTAGTATCTTTTTTATGTCAGATGCAGAGAGAAATGGATTTTCGACAGATATCTCTTCAAGCCTTCTTAGAAGTTCAGGAGTAATTTTAAAGTTTTCCTCTCTACCTGATAGTAGTGCTAGTAACCCATCCTGTTTGTAAACCTGCCATCTACGGTTTACCATCTGTCTAGAAATACCAAAAATTTTGCCAATTTTTTCCTGTGTAATAAACTTCTTGTCGTCTTCTAATCTTAACCTTAACATCCTTATAAGTTCGTTATCCATATCTTTACGATCATTTTTATCTAATGTTATCTTATTTGGTTTTTTATAGAGGATTTCAAGATTATCATCCTTTTCTGTGGCCTTTACAGAATCATCTTCAAATACAATATCTTTATCCATTTAATTTTTCCTCCAAAATATATTTAAACGTTAATAGTATTGAATTAATTAATCATCACAATGTAATATTAAATATCTTTGAGTCATTACAAAAATGAAGACTGCAATTATTTCAAACCTTGTTTCATTAAATTAAAAAATCTGGATTTCTTTATTCATCAAAAATCACTTTACATTGTTTAAATGAAAAAAGTTCAGTTTTTAGAGAAGTTTATTCTTCAAAAAAAATAACTGTCAAGTTATTATTATAACAGTAAATTAAGATTATAAAAAAAGATAAAAAAGTCAAATTATAAATAATAAATACATTAATAATAAATAGACATTTATCCTTCTTTTAACCCTGTCAGAGTGATGCCCTTTATGAACTGTTTCTGTGCGATAAGAAAAATAACAAGAAGTGGTATCGTTGCTATGGTTGTACCAGCCATTAACTGTCCCCAGTTAATTCCACCTTCTTCTTTGAACATTGCAAGGCCATATTGAAGTGTTCTGATTTCGATTCGGTTTGTTACAATCAAAGGCCATATATAATTGTTCCAGCTCCACATAAAAGAGAATATAGCTAAGGTTGCTAAAATTGGTTTAGCAATAGGTAGCATAATTTTAAACAAAAAACAAAGATGACCGCATCCATCAAGGGTTGCAGCTTCTTCCAGCTCTTTTGGTATTGACATAAAGTATTGTCTTAATAAAAAGGTTCCAAAGGCACTTGATAAAAATGGCACTATCAGTGCAGCATATGTATCAATCAGGCGAAAAAAGTTAAGAATTATATAAACAGGTATCATAATTACATGCTGAGGGATCATCATTGTTCCAAGTAAAATATAAAACAGCGGTTCTCTCATAGGGAATTTTAATCTTGCAAAAGCATAAGCGGATAAAGAACAAGTAAAAAGCTGGCTGGCTGTTATCGTTAAAGATACTATTAAACTATTAATAAAAAATCTTACTATCGGTATGGATCTTACCACATTTTTATAATTTATGACTGTTATTTGTTTGGGAATTAATTGAAATGGATTTGCTAAAACTTCCCTCATATCTTTTAAAGAAGTTGAAATTCCCCAGAGGAAAGGAAAAATCATTATGGTAGCACCTGTAATCAAAACGAGATGCAAAATGGTGTGGTATATTAAACGCTTTGTCTTTTTCTTAATCAATAATGAACCCTTTTCCCTAATATTTTAACCTGAAAATAAGTAAGAATAAGAACAATTGCAAATAAAATATAGGCTGCTGAAGTTGCATAACCAACTTCTAAAAACTTAAAAGCTCGTTGATATATGAAATAGACGAGTACTAATGAAGAGTTCAAAGGCCCTCCACGGGTTGTAACCGCCACCTGTTCAAATACCTGGAATGACATAATTACAGCCATAATTGTTACAAAATATGTAGTCGGGCTCAATATGGGTAGAGTTATGTTAAAAAATCGCTTTACAGGGCCGGCACCGTCAATTTCAGCGGCTTCATAGAGTGTATTTGGTATTGCCTGAAGCCCGGCTAAAAAGATAATCATAAAATAACCGGTGTTTTTCCATATGCTCATAATACTAATGGAGACAAGGGTTACGCTTGGTCCTCCAAGCCAGCTGGGAATATTTATCCCAAGTCTTTCAAATATAAGGGTAAATATACCTTTTGGTTCGTTTAGCCATGCAATAGGTTTTATACCAATGAAGTTAAGTATATAATTTAAAATACCATTTTGAAATTGAAAAATCCACTGCCATATGAAAGCTGCTGCAACAAAAGATGTCATAACAGGTAAAAAATATATCGCTCTGTATATGGCAAGACCTCTAATCTTGGTATTCAAGAGTAGGGCAATTATTAAAGATAAAAAAATTCCAACTGGAACCGTAATAAATGAATACCAGAAAGTATTCGTAAGTGCCTTCCAAAACTGTTTGGAATGAAATAGTTTTTTATAGTTTAAAAGGCCAACAAATTTCATATGACCTAATAGATTCCACTTGTTGAAACTTATGTAAAATGCAATAATGACAGGTATTATAACAAAAATTAGTATTATGATATAAGTGGGGAAAATAAACAGAAATGCGGATCTTATCTCTCCCCTGTAGTTTATAGTTCTGTTATTAGATTTCATCTGTTATATTTTTTTACTAAAGTTTATCTCTAATCCGTTTCCAAAGGCAAAATCAACGATTAAAGGGTTTTGATACCTATTAAACCATCTTATTCCTGCCCCGCCACCAACAATGAACCTTAGATTATTATAACCAATAATATCAGAATCAACAAATAAAGAAATTGTTAATTTTGGAAACCATTGCAGAGGTATAATTAGTTCAACTTTTGGTGAAATTCTTTTATTACCAGTAATATAATAGGCAGGATAACCCCTTGAAATATTGGATAATACAAGATTGGCGGGGACATCTCCATCAAGATAATCAAAGGAAACTCCAATCTTAAAAACTATCTGTAAAAAGAGATCTTTGAAATAGCAAATATTTGAGCTGAAACCATATATTAGATCATTGTTTTCACCATACCCTATATCGATTAATTCTCTGCTATAAAGCCAACTGTCCTTATCTTCTGGTTTTTTTAAGGAACCAAATTCAATAAATGGAAATAGTATAAAGGCCGAATCAATATATCTATTGTAGGTTAGACCAGAGCCAAGATTGTAAAAGTTGCTCAAACCGTTGTAGATCAGGTAGAAGTTTGTGGTTAAATAATCCTCCGTAATTACAGGATCTGATCTTAATTTTTTTAATTCTACTGAAGATTCAAAAATAAGCTTCCTTTGATTATCTGATCTATAGTTTATGAACAATCCTCTATTTTCATAGATAGGGAAGGAAACTTTAATTTTATTATTCAATCCTAAAAGATTGACATACTCAAGATAAACAGATATGTCTGGATTTCCACTTTTTTTGTAGTATATTTCACCTTCCGGTCCAAGAAAGAGATAGTTTTTTTCCTTTACCTTAATTGTAAGTATAAGATTTTTATTATTATCCAGTTGGTCATCAAAATACAAATTTTCAAATAATCCGGTCTGCAAAAGATCTGATTTAATTATACTCATCTGATCCATCAAATCGTCTATATCATAGGTTTTACCTGGTTCTAAGGTAACCTTTTCCAGTATGTATGATGTTTTAGTTATCCTGTTACCTACAACGTTTATCTTTTTTAAAAATACATTATCAGCTTTAAGAGTTTGTACTAAAAATAAAGATATGATTAAAGCAAAAAACATAAATATTGTTGGCTTTCTCATATCTTACTTCTCCTCTTTGTTTTTTGCAAGAAGTTCATCCACCTTTTCTGCTGCAAGATCAAGCACTGTTTTTGGACTTTTCCTATTTATCATAATATCATCTATTGCATATCTTATTATCTGGTCAATTTGAGGAAGATAAGGAGTAAAATCAGGTGGCCTTGCGTAGGGCAGTTGATCCACAGGTACCTTGTAATTTGGATGTTTAAGATAAAAGCTCTTCAATTCGTAGCTGTTTATGGCAGATTTCCTTAAAGGTAGATAACCAGTATTTTCATGCCATTTTATGCAATTCTCTTTATTAGTTAGCCATTGTATAAACTCGAGAGCTGCTTTTCTTTTTCGGGCTGATTTGCTAAAAATAACGAGCCCTGCACCACCAAGTAATACTGATTTATTTTCAATATAAGGGAGAGGAGCTATTCCCAGTTCCCATGGTAGGTTTTCCTCGGCAAACTTTATGCCCGCACAAGTAATCGGCCCCATTGCAATTTTGCCGGATAGAAAAGCGTTTGTTCCTTCAAAGAGGTTCCAGTTAGAGGGCATAATCTTGTATTTATATGCCATATCTAAAAGCATATTCATAATCTTTACACCTTTATTGCTATTGAATAGTGCTTTTGTACGGTCTTCATTGAGGAATTCTCCACCAACCTGTCTGATAAGAGGTGTAAAGCCAAAAACCCCTTCGAGGGATATTAATACACCCCACTGATCAATAGCCCCATCTCCATCAAAATCTTTTGTTAACTTTTTACCGTATTCAATTACCTGGTCCCATGTCTTCGGGGGTTTGTTCGGATCAAGCCCTGCTTTCTCAAAAGCCTTTTTGTTATAGTATAAAACCTGAACACTCTGGTTAAATGGATATGCATATATTTCATCATTTCGTGTAACTCCGTTCCAAAACTGCTCGAGTATATCATCCCTGTCAGCTTGAGGTATATCGTTAGTAATGGGTTCTATATAACCTCGCGAAACAAACAGGTCAAGGTATTCAATTGCAACCTGACCAATATCTGGAAGGTTACCACTCCTCGCTGCATTTGAAAGTTTGATTCTCATGTCATTGTAGAGTCCCTGAAAAACGGGATTAACCTTTATATCATTCTGCATTGAATTGTATTGGTCTATTAATTTCTCGAGAGTGTTTTCTTGATATATACTCATACTGTGCCACAATGTCAGCTCTATTGGTGATTTATGAGCAATTCCCTTTGCAAATAGATTGTAGGACGATAATCCCAGGATAGCTATTCCAAACATTGCAACGATTGATAGGTACGATATATGTTTTTTCATTGTTTAACTTCCTTATGGTTAATGATTTTTCTGGATATATTATATATAAACCAGCGATCTTTTATTTTCTTTAGTTTTAATTCCTCTTGATAATTATAAATATCTAAATTCCCTTTTTCACCAAAAACTTTTATATAACTTAATAAAAATACTGGTGATTCATTATCGGAAATTTTTTTAATTTTTACGTTTTCAACTCCATAAACCTTTACATCTTCGGGTAGTTCATTAAGGTTCACCTCTATCGGGTTTAGCCACCTTAGCCCGTATATTTCTGTCATCCTTTTCACTACATAAATGGAGCTAATTTCTTTTATTATATCCTTTCCAGCTCTTTTGTATAGCAAAGAATTAAGTGTTTCAACATCGAGTTCATTGATCGATTTTATATACATTTCAACAACTTCTTCTGGCTTTTTCCCTTTTGTGATATCAGATAATCTACTTTTATAGATTAAATCACTTAATGTGTATAAAAAGATCCCGGCCACAACGGCAATAATTAGAATAAGTTTCCATTTGTAAATAATTGTATATGAAAACCTATAAATAAAGTTTATAAATCCTTTTCTCCGCAGAATTGGTACTTTCTGGGTTTCTTTTAACTCAAAGGGGACATTTAACTCAAGTATTTCTTTAATCTTTTGCAGAGTTATTGTTTCTTTTCCTTTTAAAACTTCCCACACCATATCAGCAATGGAAGCAGGAATTCCTTTTACTAAAGTTCTAATATCGTAAATTATACTCCTTTGAATTTTACTATCTGATGCCTTTAGAAAAAATAGATAGATGAGATAGATAACAGATTTAGCCAGTTCTTCTTCGCTACCTATATCCTGTTTAAGAATATCTGGAATGCAAAAACCGTTTAAAGTTTGAATCTCATGTGGTAAATAACTACCGAGAATTTTTGCCATATCTCCTGGTAAAATAGTGAATTTGTTTTCCTTTTCATCATAGTAAATTGAGGAAAGGAGTAAAGAAGGATAAGATTTTCTATTTTTTATATACACAGTTATAGCATCTATAAGATTGATTACTAATGAAAAAAAATGACTTATACTATCTGAAGAAAGATTTGATGACCCTATTTTTTTAATATAGCTTAAAAGGGATTCTCCAGAAATCTCAGCACCTGATAATAGAATGCATCCACCTTCATTAAAAACATCTTTAAAGAATGTTTCTTTTAGTTCATTACCTCTAATGGTAATAATTGGGTTATCAATTGAAGCTCTAAGTTTCGTCATAATAGATACAAGGGTCTGTTTTGAATGCCTTTTTTCACATATCCCTGTATCAAATATTTTTCTATCCTCTGACCCCGTCATATAACCCCACAGATTTTTCTTCTTAAAATATTCTTTGATTATATTACTGTCAATATTTAAAGATATATTGATTTAGATGCAAAACAAGTTGTATTTTATTTGAGAAATCTCTGGAATAAAAACATATACAAAAAAATATTTATAGAGTAAAAGGTGTAATGATAAAAAATAATGTAGTTGTTTACAAGAATAAGGGCAAATTCATAAAACCCTGCCCGGGGACACCAGGCCATATCTGTTGTGGGTACATGATTATAGATTTTGCTCATGGATGCAATCTTGGATGTACCTACTGTATATTAAACTACTATTTCAAAAATAAGCCCCTTGAACTCTATTCAAATATTGAGGATTTACTTTTGGAGGTTGAAACATACCTTAATAAAAGAAAAAAGTTGATAAGATTTGGTACAGGAGAGTTTACTGATAGCCTTCTATTCGATGATGTACACCCGATATACGATAAACTTATACCTCTCATATCAAATAGAAATGATGCTATACTTGAACTAAAAACTAAAACGACAAATATTCAAAGGCTTTTGAAGATAAAGGAGAGAAATAATATTATAATATCCTGGTCATTAAATAGTGACTATATAGCGAAAAATGAAGAGATTTATGCACCTTCAATATCAGAACGCATCGATGCTGCATATAAAGTACAGGAAGCAGGATATAGATTGTCATTTCACTTTGACCCTATTATCTATCATAATAAGTGGAAAGAAGGTTATAAACATACCATAGATGCTTTATTTAAAAAGATAAACCCTGATAGAGTTGTATATATAAGCATGGGAACGTTGAGGTTTATGCCTTTTATTAGGGACATTATAAGAAGTCAGAGTAAAACGTTGAGTTATGGAGAGTTTATCAAGGGGATTGATGGAAAATATAGATACTTTAGACCTTTGAGAACAAGAGTTTACAGGGAAATAAAGGAGTTTCTCTTAAATTATGTGGATGAGGATAAGATTTATCTGTGTATGGAGTCAAAGGACGTTTGGTTTGATGTATTCGGAATCAAAGAGATGAGTACTCGGAAACTTGTTCAAAGGTTGGATACTGCGTGCAGGAGGCATTTTGATCTAATATGAGAGTAAAAAGGGTTTTAATATGGTTCAGTTCATTTTTACTTCTATTATCTGGACTTAAACCTAATGATAGTTTTTCCGATAGTATCGTATCAAAAAACAAAAGGCATAAACACAAGGTATGTCTGATATTAACAGGAGGGGCGGCAAGGGGCTATTGTCATGTTGGAGTTTTAAGTGTTCTGGAAGAGTATAAAGTTCCTATAGATTTTATAATTGGAGTAAGTATGGGGAGCATTGTAGGCGGTTACTATTCTCATGGGTATAGTATTAATCAGATGCTCGAAATAGCAAGGAGTTTTAAATTAATGTCATTAATAGATATAAACAAGCCTTTTACTGGCTTTTTAAGTGGAGAAAAGTTGGAGAAATTCTTTATTAAGTATGTTGATTCCACTGATATAAAGGATTTAAAGAAAAAACTTTACATAACTGCCACAGATTTAAAAACTCAAAAGATGGTTGTATTCGATCATGGACCATTATATATTGCCATGAGAGCATCGTCGGCAATACCAGGAGTATTTGATCCTGTTGAGTATAAAGGTATGCTCCTTGTTGATGGGGGAGTGTTGACAAACTATCCAATTAATCTTGCAAAAAAATTGGGAGCAGATATTATTATTGTTTCTAATGTATCGGTAACCACTACAATGCCAAGGTCAAAAATGCTTGATATGATTATCAGGGTTGGTAACAACTTTATTGAAAAAAACATTGATAAGTTAAGAGAGCAGCCTATAAACAGAAATTTAAACCTTAAGAGTATTCTGGCTCGTACCATGCTTTTAATAGAGGAAAATCAGCATATCAGTAAAGATGTTAATCTGGAAAATATAGATTTTATGATTGAGCCTGTTTCAGACCAGATAAAACCCTTTGATTTCTATAAAGTTGAGGAAGGGTTTGAGCTTGGGAGGACAGCAACCTTGAAAATCATCGATAAAATTGTGG
>QNBN01000070.1 GCA_003645695.1 Spirochaetota bacterium
ACTCTATTCATTCCTGTTCTTAACTCTTCTTCAGTAAAAAAGAACATTTATAACATTTATATAGAACATTCCAGCATTACTAATATAATATATAAGGTAATTTTATTCTACCTGATTATTAATAAATAATCAATAAATTTAGCAATAAGGGTGCTGGGTCAATATCGGGATGTCAACTTGAGCAGTTTCATAAATCCGACAGGAATGAATCTATATAATAAGATTAGAATAGCGGCGTTATAAAAAGAAATATAACCTTTTCTTTTTTAATACAATCTATAATCCCTTTCTCTATTTTATAAAACTATTCTAACAATTTTATCAAAGCTGTAGCTATCTTAACTAATACTGAGTATTAACCTTCTTGTTCTTGGACCATCGAATTCGCAAAAATACAATGACTGCCAAGTTCCTAGCAATGGCTTTCCTCCACTTACTATAACTGTTTCGCTGTGTCCGAAAAGCGAAGCCTTGATGTGAGCGTCTGAGTTTCCTTCAAAATGATCATAATCACCCTTATATGGAACTAATTTTGAGGTTGTTCTGATGATATCCCGAACCACACTTGGATCGGCATTCTCATTAATGGTAATTGCGGCAGTCGTATGAGGTACAAAAAGTGTTAGAAACCCCTCATTTATTCCGCTTTTTTTAATAAAATCACGGACTAAACCATCGATATTTACAAACTCAACTCTCGATCTTGTTCTTACCGGAACCTCTTCTACAAACATACCATTCCTCCAATTCCCATATTATAAAACGGGCTATTTGGCACAGCTAAAACTAAGATGCCTTTTTCTTTAAATAGAGATCCATAACCTTTAACATATTTACAGCATGTCTAAGCTGAACATCATAATCAAGATCTATTAAAGAGGGAACTTTATTTCTTTCAAGCTCATTTTTTACAAGACGTCTCACAATTATCGATTTTAATGATAGATTTTCTTCATCCAGAAGCTTATACAATTCGGCATAGTCCCTATCAGTCGGGACAGGATGCTTTTCAACAAATTCTTTGATTATCTTTTTTTCATCGATCTTTTTAATCTTACTCATATCTTCTTCTGTAATTTCTACAGGCTCAACTACCTCATCAGGCTCAATTCCAATTTTATCTATACTCTTACCTGATGGTGTATAGTACAGAGCAGTTGTAATTCTGATGCCAACATCACCGGGCAACCTCCTTACAGTCTGCACAGAGCCTTTCCCATAGCTCTTTGTCCCTACAAGTATCCCTCTATGATTGTCCTTTATGGCTCCAGCAAGAATCTCCGAGGCCGATGCACTACCATCATTAATCATTACAATAAGGGGCATATCATCCGTTAAAGATCCCTTCCTAGCTTTATATTCCCTGTAATCCTTGGGATCTCTTCCTTTTGTACTGACTATCACCCCTTCATCCAGTATCATATCAGCTATTTGTATTACCGATGATAAAAGCCCCCCGGGATTATTTCTAAGATCTATAATAAAGGAATCCGCTCCTTGCTCTTTGAGTTTCAACACATGGCTCATAAAAGCCTCCGGAGTCGGCTCACTAAACTGAGAAATCCTTATATATCCAATATGATTGTTAATCAGTTGTGATTTCACAGTTTCAATTTTTATCAAACCACGGGTAATAGTAAAGTGAATCGGCTCTTTAACCGACTCTCTCCTGATGGTAATTGTAACCTTTGTACCAACCTTTCCTCGAAGCAGTCTGACGGCATCCATTGTTGTGTACCCTTCAGTTGATTTCCCTTCGATTTCGATTATTTTATCACCCGCTCTTATACCAGCCTTCGATGCAGGCGTATCATCTATAGGTGCGATTACTGTAATCCAGCCATCCCTTATACCAATCACTATACCAAGGCCACCAAACTCCGCACTGGTATCGGTTTGTAGCTCTTTGAATAATTCCTTGTTAAGAAAGGAAGTATGAGGATCATCCAGAGCCTTAATCATACCTTCAATGGCTCCATTTATAAGATTTTCTGTGCTCGCTTTTTTGGGGTCATAGTACTCTGTGCGAATAAGATTGAATACCTCATTGAATAACCTCAACTGCTCATATGTTTTATCCGTATCTCCGGCAAAAATCCAGTGATGCAAACCCGATGCAGTTGTTACAATAAGGATGAAAACAACTATTCCTATCCAGATTAATCTTTCTCTCTTTTTCATTTTTCAAAATCCTAATTTTATAATTGATAATTGAACTCAACTTTTAGATTCTCTAAATATAGCCAGCATAGCATATATAATGCGAATATATCTATCAAATTTTTTATCATTTAAACATTATATCACTTAGTATTACGAAACAATATATCTTGCCATACAACCATTACTGACTATTATTATAATTTAAACCTGTGGATTAAATAGTCAAATAAAAGTATATACAAATTTATTTTGCATTAGAGCTTCTAATGCTATAATTACCAACTATTTTATATAATTTTCATTCAGCAAGAAAACCGGGAATTTGCAAAAGCTTTTGTTAAAACAACCGCAAACGTCATTTTGGGTTTGACACGAAATCTTTCAAAGGAGGTTTCATTAAAAATTTAAAAAAATCAGATATAACGGAATATAATGATATTCTTATGTTGATAATTAGGACTAATATTATTAAATTGGTAGTGAAATTAAGAAGTAATTAAAAAGATCAGGAGGAACAGATGATAGACGATAAAACAGCACAGCAGGCAAAAGAGGTTCTGGGAGAATTAAAAGAATCTGTTAAAATTATCACATTCACCAGCAAAGACGAATGTATGTACTGTCCCCAGACGGTTGAATTGATAGAGGATATTGCGAAACTCTCAGACAGGATATCCCATGAAAATCACGATATTGATAAAGATAAAGAACTTGCTGAGAAATACAATGTCGATAAGGTCCCAGCCATTGTTATGCTGGTGAATGGTAAAGATTACGGTATCAGATTTTTCGGTATTCCAAGCGGATATGAGTTTGTATCACTACTGGAATCAATAAAAATGCTATCAACAGGTGAACATGGGTTGAATCCAAAAACTGTTGAAAAGATTACTTCAATCAAAAAGCCCGTTCACATTCAGGTATTTATTACTCCAACTTGTCCATACTGCCCAAGAGCTGTTATGCTTGCCCACAAGTTTTCATATGTTTCAGACAAAATACACGGCGATATGGTTGAGGCTATTGAATTTCCTGAATTATCGAACAAATTCAATGTTATGGGAGTTCCCAGAAGCGTATTTAACGAGGAAGACTTTATTGAAGGGGCAGTACCTGAGAAAATATTTGCTGATAAAGTAGTTGAAGTGGCAAATAACAGATAAATAGAATAAAACTTTAGTTTACCAGATTTGTATTCAAAAAGAGGGTTAGTTTCTATAAAAGATTAAAAAGGGCTGTAGCAATAGGCCCTTTTTTTATTTTGATTTTTAACACTTTCTTCAGTAGTTGCTATTCCAGACGAAGAGCCGGGGGCTTCGCCAATTGTTATTCCGGGCTTGAGTCAGAACATATATGAAAGAGCTATTCCGGTAGTGTAACAGAAATCTAGCAATATTTGAAATTATAATGTACCAAAGAACCCTGATTTCGCAGCTATGACAGTTTAGGAGATATTTTTTTATTCTGGTCGAAACTCCAGAATCTAATGATATTGTAAAACATAGTACACGTAAGATAGAGCATAGATCATAGCTCTATTACAAAAAATGACCTACATCATTTTTCTATATGCAAAATAGCCCTCTCTAAGGATTTTTGCAGCAAGTTTCATCTTAGATGATGTTAAAACAAAGGCAACCCGTACTTCATCTTCCCCAAGTCCCTTGCTGTTATAAAACCCCTTTGCAGGAGCTACCATTACTGTAACATCATTTATGGAAAAATCCTGAAGCAAAAACTTTGCAAAATCCTCACTTTCTACTCCAGTAAATTTCACTATTATATAAAAAGCCCCTTCAGGATCAGGGAATACGACCCCATCTGTACCTGAAAGCTCTTCTATAAACGCATTTTTCCTCAGCCTGTACTCATTAACAATATCTTTAAAATATTCATCCGAAAGACCAAACTCTGTTTCAGCAAGAAACTGTTCAAGACTCGGAGGTGATAACCTTGCCATAGCAAACTTAGTTATAGCTTCTATCACATCCGAATTCTTGCTTATTAAAAAACCAATCCTTGCTCCACAGGAAGAAAATCTTTTTGAAATGCTGTCAGTTACTATGACCCTATCCTCTACTTCTCTGTAGTGTAATGGAGATACAAAATCTCTCTCTGTATATCTAAATTCTCTGTAGACTTCATCAGAGATTATAAAAAGGTCTTTCTCCTTTGCAAGTTCTACAATCCATTCTATCTCATTATGGGAATAGACAGTTCCAGTTGGGTTTGAGGGGTTACATATAAGAATTGCCCTTGTTCTTTCATCGATTTTTTCTTCAATCTGGGATTTCGAAGTAAAGTGAAATCCATCCTCAATGCGTGTGGTTATCGATTTTATATCAATACCAAGCATCTGTGCAATACTCTTGTAATTTGCATAGAAAGGTTCTGCAACTAATATATTATCACCAGGATCACAGACCGCAGCCAATGAAAAAAGAACAGCTTCGCTACCGCCTGTAGTAACGGCAATCTCTTCTGCATTTATATCTATTCTATATTTATCAAAATAATTAGATATCTTGTTTCTCAGGGAATAATATCCTGTTGAGGGGCTATATGCCAAAACCTCCTTATCAAAGTTCTTAAGCATTCCCATGGCTTCAGGTGGGGTTGCAATATCCGGCTGCCCGATATTTACATACAGAACAGTTTTCCCATTTTGCTCTGCTTTTTCTGCATAAGGATACAGTTTTCTTATTGGTGAGGACTGGGTATTTTTTGCCCTTTCTGATATTTCCATTGGACATATCCTTGTATAAAGTTTTCGTCGTTTTTAAATTACTTGCACTAGTACACTATTACTTTATGGTTTTATTCAGAAAAATCATGGTCTAGTGAAGCTATATCTTTCCTTATTTGTATCAGCATTCTTTGTTGTCTTTAATAACAGTATTTAGCGTTTTACTAAAATACATCTATGAATGCTAAACCCTTATTTTATAGGCCCAAAAAGCCAAGGTAAGTTTTTTATTATTACCCAAAGCCTACCTACCTAATTTTATAATTATATATTTCGAACTTCTAAAATAACTTATATTTATCAACATTTCAACACTAGGTTTCTAAATTAATCAAAATAAAAATACATCTGCTTTTTTCATCAATCTCTTTCTGGAGTTTTCAATCCGATTTTCCATTGTTTTACACATCCACTTTTAAAATTATAATCCATATCTATTTGATTTACAAAACTTCAAAAGAACTTTTACAACTTGCCTAATTTTTGTATTATTATAAATCAAAAGAGAAATAAAAAGGTATGGAATATGGATTACAATAGAATTGAAATTTCTGTACTACCCGATAGAGAAGATCCTTTTGCGCGACACACAGCCTGGGAGATACGCTCTACTCTTGGATACAATATTAGAAATGTACGCCTGATATCTGTATATACAATTTATTCTGACTTACCTGAATCAGAGATAGAGCGCTTTGCAAAGGATGTTCTATGTGATCCTGTACTCTCGTTTTACAGGGTAAATAGTCCAGCGGGGGTTACGCTGGAACCTTTTAGATGGGCTCTTGAGATTTCCTTTAAACCAGGGGTTACAGATAATGTTGGACATACAGCAACTCAGGTTCTCAGAATGATGGTGTCAAACTATAAAAGCCACAATACTGATAGGTACAGGGTATATAAATCAACCCAGTACTTGATAGATGCTGATCTTGATTTTGAAGATATTGAGAAAATAGGGAGAGAAGTTTTATACAATGAATTAATCGAAGAAATCGAAATTTTAAATCATGATAATTTTTTGAAGAATGGTGGTTTTTCAATAAAAAAACGAGAGTTTATTCAAAATTATGAGCCAGAAGTTACTGTTTTCAACTTAAATCTACCCGATTATAAGCTTTTAAAACTCTCTGAAGAAAGGGTTTTAGCATTAAACCTTGAAGAAATGAAGTATTTCAGAAGCTATTTTGAAAACCATGAAATAAGGGAAAGCAGAAAGAGTGCAGGTATCAGCCCTGATCCAACGGATGTAGAGCTTGAAGCATTCGCCCAAACTCAATCTGAGCATTGCAAGCATAAAATATTTAATGCTCAAATAGAATACACAGAAAAGGATAAAAAAAGGCAGATCAACTCAATATTCAAAACATACATCAAAAGAGCCACAGAAAAAATATCCAAATACAGAAACTGGCTGGTCTCTGTGTTTGAGGATAACGCCGGTGTAATTGAGTTTAATGAGGATTATAATCTCGCTTTTAAAGTAGAAACACACAACACACCATCGGCACTAGATCCCTACGGTGGTGCTATCACTGGTATTGTCGGATGTGACAGAGATCCAGGCGGAACCGGACTGGGTGCAAGAATTATAGCTCATACTGATTATCTCTGTTTTGGTGATCCAAATTACAAAGGTGAATTACCCCCAAGGATGATGCACCCAAAAAGGATAATGGAAGGAGTAATAAAGGGGATTGAAGACGGCGGGAATAAATGCGGGATTCCTACGGTAAACGGAGGAGTGATATTCGATCAGTCATACAGCGGCAAACCATTGGTCTACTGCGGCTCGGTTGGAATAATGCCAAAAAAGATAAAAGGAGTCCCAACGCACATAAAAAAAGCCTTACCCGGCGATATCATAGTTATGGTTGGAGGAAAAATCGGCAAGGATGGAATCCACGGTGCAACCTTTTCCAGCGAAGAGATAAAGGAAACTTCGCCCACACATGCAGTTCAGATTGGCGATCCAATAACTCAAAAGAAGATGCTGGACATGCTGCTTGAAGCTGAAGAGCAGTTATTATACAGAGGAATAACCGATAACGGTGCAGGTGGTCTTTCGTCGTCTGTAGGAGAAATGGCATTGCTTTCAGGAGGGGCATACCTTGAACTAGAAAAAGCACCTTTGAAGTATCCAGGATTAGACCCATGGGAAATACTCCTCTCTGAAGCCCAGGAGAGGATGACCCTCGCTGTTCCTCCAGAAAACCTTGATGCTCTGCTTGATCTTGCAAGAAGAAGGGATGTCCTTGCAACAGCAATAGGCAGGTTTACTGATAGCGGTTATTTTCATGTGACTTACAATGGAAAAAATGTTTGCTATTTAAAGCTTGAGTTTTTACACTCAAATATTCCTATGAAACTTGAGGCCGAATGGACTCCTCCGAATATCCAGGAAATTAGACCAAAGGTGGACGATAATTTTTCCATTATAGTTGAAAGACTTGTTACAGACCTCAATTCCTGCAGCAGAGAACCGATTATCCGGAGGTACGACCATGAAGTTGGTGGAAATACTGTCATTAAACCACTAATAGGTGAGGATGAAGCGGGGCCTTCGGACGGGGGAATTATATCCCCTGTTCCTGGTGATAAAAGGGGCTTCGTCCTAACAGGGGGAATAAACCCCTTTATTTCAAGAGTGGATACCTATAATATGGCTGCTCTTGCTGTAGATGAAGCTATAAGAAATGCTGTGGTAGTTGGAGCCGACCCTGAAAGGATAGCGCTACTTGATAATTTCTGCTGGCCTGACCCCATATACGATAAACAAAAGACCCCTGATGGTAAGTACAAATTAGCACAGCTTGTAAGGGCAGCCGAAGCTCTTTACAAAACTGCAGTAGCCTATAAGGCTCCTTTTATATCTGGCAAAGACAGCATGAAAAACGACTACAAAATTGGAGAACACAAAATAAGCGTCTTACCAACAATCCTTGTTTCTGCCATAGCAATAGTTCCCGATATAACAAGGGCAGTTACAACAGACTTTAAGGATAGAGAAGATTTAATCTTTTTACTTGGAGAAACAGGAAAGCATCTCGGAGAATCACTATTCTATAGAGTTTATGGCGGAAAATCATCAAATATACCGGAGGTTCAGCCAGAATTGTTCTTCAATAACTATATGGCCTACCACAGAGCAGTCCAGAAGGGAATAATTAAAAGTGGGCATGACGTTTCAGAAGGGGGTCTTGCAGTGGCTCTCGCAGAATCCGCAATTGCAGGAAAAATCGGTGCCACAGTAGATCTAAGCTGTTTTAAAGATGAAGGACTCGATTACTACGAGATTCTTTTTTCTGAATCAGCAGGGAGAATACTCCTTACTGTAGATCCATCTGACGAGGATATTCTTCTTGAAACAATGAAAGGTTTGCCATTACATCGAATTGGAAGAGTTGGCGATAGGAATACACCCAATCTAATAATAACAGATACCAAAGATCGAACTTTAGCAAACATTGATATACTTAATCTTGAGTATAACTATAGAAAACCCTTATTTGATGTATTAGGTATGGAAATGTAAAAAAAATCGACCATAATTGCCCTTTAACGTTATTTTAATTCAAAGGAACGTTTGGAATAAAGAAATATAGTATGAGAGGTAGAAGATTGAAACCAAAAGCTATGGTTTTAACAGGTTATGGAATTAACTGTGATTACGAAACATCCTATGCATGTGAGGTAGCTGGTTTCCAATCAAAAAGGATTCATCTAAATGATCTTCTTGATTCACCTGAGACTCTGAATGATTACCGCCTGATAGTATTTCCGGGTGGATTTACCTTTGGAGATGATCTTGGCTCAGGGGTTGCTTTTTCCGCTAAAATTAAGTTTTCTGTTCTCAAAGATGGAAAAAGGCTTTTTGATATTCTTACGGAACACATAGAAAAGGACGGACTTATTCTTGGTATATGTAACGGTTTTCAGATACTTGTTAGACTTGGGATCATACCAGCTTGTGCAAACAGGTATGGTGCCCAGGAGGTAACGCTCGCTCCAAACAAGTCAGGGTATTTTATAGACAGGTGGGTAAATCTTATAGCCGAAAAGGAATCTCCAAATATTTTCACAAGAGGATTGGAAAGACTTCGGCTACCAGTAAGGCATGGTGAGGGAAGATTTATCCCTCTGAATGATAAAACACTCAATGAAATTGAAAACCACAACCATGTTGCACTTAGATATGCAGATAAGCAGTTTAAGACCACCCAGATATTCCCGATGAACCCAAATGGTTCTACAAACGCAATAGCTGGAATATGCGATAGTACGGGAAGGGCATTCGGTTTGATGCCCCACCCTGAAGCTGCAATTTCTATCTATCAGTATCCGGATTGGACTCGAAAAGGTAGAAACATGCAAACTGAAGGGGATGGTCTCAATATCTTTAAGAATGCATTTGATTATTTTAAATGAGTTTCTGAAATGATTATACTAATCATTGTTTTAGTGGGGTTATGTATCGCCAGTTTTATCGAAACTACCGCATACAGGGTAAGCAGGGGAATTTCCCTGATTCATCCACCCTCTTTTTGTGATAGTTGCCAAAAGAGATTAAAAATCTACGACCTTATACCTGTTGTAAGCTATGCTATACTTGGAGGCAAATGCAGGTATTGCAAGGCTAAAATCCCATTTAGATACCTTTTGATTGAACTACTAATACCATCATTATACGTTTTTATTTACCTGAATTACAAAAATATATATAGTTTTTTTCTGTTATCATATCTTTTAACTATTCTCACCTACATGTCTATGCTTGATATAGACAGTGGTTATATATCTTTTATCGATATTGGGCTGCTCTATCTGGGAAGTATTGGATTGATTGTTCTTTCATACATTGGACTTATTCCAAAAGGTGTATCCTTTTATCTATATGGGGCACTAACCGGATTAGCTCTTATCTTGCTAAGTTTTTTAATAATTCTTCTGATTAAGAAAAAAATCCCTATGGGAACAGGCGACCTATTGGTAATTCCTGCAGTTACAATATTTTTTGGCTTCCGCGGAGCTTTAACAGTTCTTATAACAGCATCTGTGAGTGGTCTTTTTATAGGGATTGCCCTGATATTGTTCGGCGTTGTAAAAAGAAACTATAAGTTTCCAATGATCCCCTATATTACATTGGGAGTAATAATGGAAATTCTACTGTTTCAGCATTAAATTATATATTGGTATGAAGAGCCTATTTTTTATAATATACATTCTTCTGGGAATATTTACCCTGTACCAGGGATCAAAGTTTGTTGATTCCATTATAGCGGGTAAAATTTCTCAGCTTCCTTCTGATAATATCACAAACCAAAAACCAGTTAAAAATGAAAAAGCAGCCTCCTTTTTGGATAGTGAATATGATTCATACATTTCATTAACACCTCTATTTCAACCCCCAATTGATACCAAAGGGGCTATTCCTTCAGGCGAAGAAGAGGGCACAACCAATTCACCGCTACTAAACCAGTATCAGCTTACAGGAATAATTTATCTTGGGAAGGGCAGATCAATAGCCCTGATAAAAAAAAGAGGGGAAAGGGATAGCAAAGTATACCATATAAATGATATGCTCGGACGGGCAACAATCGTAAGGATAATGCCTGATAAGGTGTATTTAAATGAAAAGGGGAAGACTGTTATACTCCCAATGTATTACAGGACTAAAAATAAAGTGTTTTCCAGGGAAATTGCTTCAAACAGAAACTACACCTCATCGAACAATTATCAAACCTCAAAAAAAATAAGAAAAATCCTTAGCAGAAGCGAGGTAGAAAATAAGGTTTTCAAAAAGGCAAATCAGATACTCACACAGATAGCTATAAGTCCTTTTATGAAGAATGGTAAGATGGAGGGATTGAGGCTGGTAAGAGTACCCCGAAATAACATAGTTTATGAGTTAGGTGGAAGAAGTGGAGATATAATAAAGAGGGTTAACGGGCATGAGTTAAGCCAGATAGATCAGTTGTATAAACTCTGGGATAATATTAAAGATGACAGCATTGTATCAGTGGATCTTGAAAGAAACAACCAGATTTACACATACACATTTGAAATAAGACAATAATCACAAAACATTATAAATGATACTACTCTATAAAGGAAAGGTAGTGACCCTTAGGGTAGCAATTTACCAACATTTATGAAACCAATTTATTCCATTAAAAATAAAATGATTGAAAATTTTAATTTCAGTTTTATAATGATAAATGTATTTAGTTAAAAGTAACTAATTTAAAACCCATTAAATCTAACGGTATAGAACAAAGAATTGTCACCATTAAAAGGATATTCATTAGATTACAGAGAAGAGATCAAAAACCTCGAAATTAAAGGTGAAAAAGTAACATTCTACTTCAGATGGTTCTTTATAGCAATCGTTTTTATAATTTTAACTATTTACTATACAGAACATTCTATCAACAATAGAAACATTTTTTTTATCAGCTTTGCTGTTGTACCGTTATTATATAATCTATTTTTACAATATATATTTATAAAAAACAAATATAAACCCTTCATAAAATACCTTTCAATGTTCATCGATACAACATTAATATCTATTGGAATATTTATCAGTTCTTACGCATACTCTTTACTTTACACCATTACTGCCCCTACCGTCCTGGTTTATTCAGCTATTTTAGCCCTCTCTATAACCAGAATTGACAGCATGTTTGTTGTATTTTCAACCCTTTATACAGTGATAAGTCTTAATACTGTTTACATTCTCTGGTTTAAAACCTTTTCAAACACTATAGATTATTCGATGATGATGTCACTGGGTTATACGCACCAGCAGCAGATTAGAAAATCTATATTCCTCATTATTCTTGGCTTCATCTCTTATTACACAGTAAGTGTATTAAAAAAGTTTATATACAGTACGATAGAAGCATCGACTAAGGCAAGGAATGCTGAAAAGAGGCTTATAAAACAGTATCAAATAATTCTTAATAACCTCAATATA
>QNBN01000071.1 GCA_003645695.1 Spirochaetota bacterium
TCTACTCTATACGGCGAGGTTAGTGGAGCAAGTGATTTTAAGAGAAACCTGAAAGGTATGGTATGGGCTATTATAGTTACTACAATTTTGGCTATAGTTTTCTTTGCCCTTATTGCAAAAAGCATTGGTTGGGATTTCTATAACAAGGCGAACGGTGCTTTTTGGAATTATACATGGGGTTACACTGATGAAGCACCACCAATGCCATTTTGGCCATATCCAGGATTGTTTGCTGCGTTTATGGTCAAGAGCCCTGTAATACAGTTTATTGTAATTCTGTTAATGGGTCTATGGTGGTTTGGCTGGTCAGGAACGGTATTTTTAAGCTCAACAAGGGTCATCTTTGCTGCATCTTTTGATAGAATGCTACCAGAATGGGCAAGTAAAGTTGAACCCAGAACCCATACACCTATTAATGCTTTGCTCTTGATGGTTATTCCGTCATTGATTGTATCGTATATGTATGCCTTTAATGTTTTAAACTTCCAGACTTTGGCTCTTGATGCGACTCTGGTTATTGCTGTTACATTTCTTGGAACAACAGTAGCCGGGATCATACTGCCGTGGCATAAAAAAGATCTATACGATAGCTCACCAGTGGCAAAGTATAAAGTTCAGGGATGGTTGAGCTGGATTGTAGAGATTTTATTCATTGCAGCTGTTGTATTTCTTATCTACAAGTCTTTCAGCTATGGTATAACTGTTGTTAAAGGGCTGCCAGGAATAAATGCCAATGGATTAACATGGGTCATTGTAATGTTAATCTGGGTATTTAATATCGGGAATGCGGTACTTCTTGTGTGGATACTCATTTATACCTTAAGAAGGCTTGTTTCCGATGGAAGATTCCCGCTTATTACCTTTGCAGGTTTAATATTTATGGTCTTCCTGGATTGGTTATTGATAGAGTGGATTTGGGATCCTCATGTACCACCTTTTGATTTTCCTCTGTACGGAATAGGCTGGTCAAACGCAAGCTCTATAGTGTTTATGCTGGCATTATACGCTGTAGCAGCTATCATTTTCTACAGTTTCAATGCTTATAGAAAGAAACAGGGTATCGACACCGAAAAGATCTATCAGGAGATACCTGTAGAGTAAAAGGTACATCGAATAAATTTGTGTTTAAAGTAAGGCCATTCGGTTTTGCCGGATGGCCTTTATAATATTGTGTAAATAGATTTGCTAATGAATGAATAAATAGTTAGTTTAAAATTATAGAGGGTTTAAATTTGTATTAAAGAATAGGAGAATAGCTATGCCTGATTACGGAAAGCCAAAATCTGATTTTAATGAAGAGAAAGAAAGACTTCTCTCGTTGCTTGAAAGGGAGGAAAACAGGGATATTATTATGAGGTTGCTTGGAGCTCTGGCTTTTTATACAAAATGCCAAAAGTTCAATTATCTCCAGAAGAATTTGGGAAGGGTATTTACTGATATTGATTTTGCATCATACAGAAAACAATCAATAAGGGTAAGAGAGTTTTTGACAGCCTGTGGATACAAAGAGGATAAACAGGTTACCCAGCTTTTTGGTACTTCACGCCTTGTATTTCATGATTTTGATAATGAGCGCCATATTGATGTATTTTTTGATGCCTTAAGCTTTTCTCACACTATTAATCTAAAGGGAAGATTGGAAAAGGAAAAAATAACGTTACCTCTTGCAGAGTTATTTCTTGAAAAGATGCAGATAGCAAAGATAAATGAAAAGGATGTTATTGATACGATAATGTTATTGAGAGAGTACGATTTTGGTGATGATGATAACGAACATATCAATAAAATTATTATTTTAAGATATTTAACAAAGGATTGGGGTTTCTGGAAAACAGTCACTGACAACTTAAAAACAGTGAAGGAATTCCTCGGTAAGTATCCTCAACTGACAGATGAGGATAGGAAAATTGTCAGCGGTAGAATAGATTATATACTAAACGAAATTAACAAAGCACCAAAATCGCTGAAATGGAAGATGAGAAGCAGGATAGGTACAAAGGTAAAATGGTATCAGGATGTTGATGAGCTAGAAGTATAAATAGGTTAAATATAGGTTAATAAACCTTGGTTTATAATAACTGGTTATTATTGTATAGCATGTGGTAATCTTTTTGAAATATGTCCAGTCAATAGTAGAAAAACAATTAAAAATGCATTCGTGCCGGCGAACTTCGTTATATATGACTTATTGTAGGATAGTATCTTAGTAGCAATATAGGTAATTTTTTATTTAAATATTAAAGCTTCGAGGTTCACCCTATTAAATAAAAGGAATAGTCTTATATGAAATTATAGTTTGTCTGAAATTAAAAACTTTTAATTTTAAAGGAGGATTCAGTGGGTATCGTTGATTTATCTGAATTAAGGGATCTTGTTGATAACCTTGTAAATAGTGCCCAGAAATTACAGGATGCAATAATTAAAAGCTATCTCTGGGAACATCTTCAGGATATAGTAGATAAGTACTATGATATTGGAAGACTTATTCAAATAAAAAAGCTTGATCGAGGTTATGTTAATGAGAGTTTTCTTATAGATACTGAAAAATCGGAGAAAAGATTTAGATACTTTCTTAGAAAGTATAAAAGAGGTATAAGAGAGGAAGAGGTAAAGTTTGAGCATTCCATAATTAAGCATCTTATGGCCAGAAATTTTACCCTCGCGGCTTCAATAATCAAAAGAGTAGATGGACTTACGTATGTAAAAGAAGAGAAAGAGATAGATGATGAAATTGAAGAGATATACTTTGCCATTTTCGAGTTTTTGAATGGAGAGGATAAATATACCTGGGATAATCCTCTCTGTACGGAAAAGGAGCTGGAAAGTTCTGCAAGGGTTCTTGCAAAGTATCATTCAAATATATATGATTTAAAACCAGAGGGAAGGCGCTACGAGCCAAAGATATTAGAGTTATTGCCCACCATTTCAGGTGATTTGATGAAGTATGCAAAAAGAGCTGGAACTACAAAGTTTGATGCCTATTTTTTCAAAAATCTTGATCATATTCTTTCAGTAATTGACGAAACCCTTTCACAATTTCATTCAGGTGCCTATTCAAATTTGCTACAGCTTGCTATTCATTGTGATTTTCACCCGGGCAACTTAAAGTTTGAAAATGAAGAAGTTATTGGAATGTTTGATTTCGATTGGTCAAAGATTGATGTAAGAATATTCGATGTAGCTCTTGCAATAGTGTATTTTTGTTCAACCTGGGAAGGTAAGGAGGATGGTGACCTTCTGCTTGATCGTGTTGATCGTTTCATCTCTGCCTATCAGAGTGAAGCTGCAAAACAGGATACTGTAGGTGCAATGAACGGTAATGAAATGGATTTTCTTCCTGTGATGATTAAAGCTGCAAATCTTTACGTATTGAATTGGGATGTGGATGATTTTTATATTAAAAAGCAAAATCCCTATGAATATCTAATATATCTTCAGCATAATGTACGCTTAATGCGATGGATTGAGAATAACTGGAAGGACCTTGTAAATGTTGTTAAAAAGTTTAGCTATGTAAATTAGGTTGAATTATTATGCGCTGAGTGTCAAAATCATCAAATTCAATAGTAAAAAATTCTAAAATGTCGGTGAACATATGAGTGGATATGCATATTTTCTTGGAATTGACATGGGGACAACAGGTATTAGGTGTCTCTTATCCGATGAAAAGGGTAACATAGTTTTGTCCTCTGAAGAGGATATTCATGAAAGTTTTGTTGCCAGCAGTGATGAAAAGGTTAGCGAACAAAATCCATCAGTATGGAAAAAATCTTTAAATAGTGCTCTGGACACCGTACTTAGTCGAATAAATAACTATAAATTGATGGCCATAACCGTTGATTCTACCTCGGGGACAATTCTTCCTATCGACAGAAATTATGAACCCATATTCAATGCATTGATGCACAACGATATGAGAGCCTACAAAGAATCGGAGTTTATTAATAGTGAACTTGGTCTATCTACAAAGCCCTCTTTTGCACTGCCAAAAATACTTTGGTTTAAAAATAACAGGCCTGATATTTTTGAACGTGCATACAAATTTGTTCATGCTGCGGATTATCTTGTAGGTTTGATTTCCGGAGAGTATGGTGTGTCAGATTTTTCTAACTCAGTAAAAACATGCTATGATCTTTATAATATGAAATGGCCTGATGAGATTGAATCAAAGCTGGGGATCCCTCTTGATAAACTCCCGAAAATAGTTAAAACAGGTAAAGTGATTGCTGAGCTGGATGAGGATATAAGGAAAAAGTATGGTATTAAAAAAAGCGTTAAAATTGTAGCTGGTGCGACTGATTCTACTACAGGCTTTTATTCAAGTGGAGCAAAAGATATAGGTGACTGGAATACTACACTGGGTACAGTCCTAGGATTGAGAGGGATTTTTGATAGGTTTATTCCCGACAAAGAGGGACTATTATATACCCATCGCCATGCCGATGGATACTGGTTACCCGGTGGAGCCAGTAATACAGGAGGGGAAGTGCTCAGGTTGTTTTTTGGTAATAGTGTAAAGGAGTATGATGAAAAGATATCGGAACTTCCTCCTACTGGAGGAATTATTTATCCCCTTGCAAGAACAGGAGAGAAACTACCATTTTTCAATATGAAGGCAAAAGGATTTATCAAGTTAAACTCATGTAAACCAGACATTTTTTTTAAGGCAATATTAGAAGGCTTATCTTATGTTGAAAAGATGATCTATAAGAAAATAGAGGGTCTCGGCTACAGAGTTAATGACACAATATATGCAGTGGGTGGTGGAGCATACAGTCTGCCATGGTTGAAGATAAGGGCAAATATTATGGGAAAAACAATGGCCAGGGCGAAGATTGTTGAAACAGCCTTTGGATCATGTATTATTGCTGCAGGAGGCACTTATTACAAAAACGTAACAGAAGCTGTGAATAATATGGTTAATATGGACATTAAGGTCGAACCAGAAGATAGCTTAACAAACAAGTATCGAAATGGTTATGAAAAATTTGTTAAGGAATTAAAAGAAAGGGATTATATATAAATTATAATGAGAATCTTTCCGGATGTGAGTAAATATTTATTCTTGAACCTCGAGCAAAACCGGCCATAGCCAGATTATATCTATCGGCAATCTTAATTGCTTCCCATGTTGCAGCGGATCTGGAAATTAGAATTGCAACAGAGGTTTTTATAGCTTTGGTAACCATTGTTGCTGTAAGTCTGCCTGAGGTAATAATAATTTTATCAGACAGATCGATTTTTTTTAGAAAAGCCCATCCTACAAGTTTATCGATGCAGTTATGTCTACTAATATCTTCATTATAAAAGAGTATTTTAGTTTCAGAGCATAGGGCAGCAGAATGAGTACTACCCGTACTTCGATAGAGTTCTGCCATTTTTTCGAATTGCTTCAATAAAAGATGAATACTATCCAGTTTTATTATAAAATCCGTTTGAATCGGTTCACATACTATCTGATTGTATAAACTTAAGAGCGAAGAAGGATCGGTACAATCCGAAGAAAGATATCTGAGCCTTTTCAGCTTTTCCAATCCGCTAATATTATCATTTTTTAATTTTATCAAAATATCAATAACTCCAAAATTATCATCTATACTAATAGATTTTATTGAATCAGGGGTTGTAATTATCTTTTCCTGATATAGTATCCCGGTTACAAACTCTTCAATATAGATGGGCAAACAGTATAGGCTAAGAATTTCTTCTTTGTTAATTCTTATACTGTACAGTTTTTCATTAATTACGATATCATTTACCTTTGAAATATCCCTGTTTACTACTTTTAATATTGAAATATCCTTGAATAGTTCCATATTCTTCTTTCCTAATTGTAAAAATTTTCATTAAAATTCCCATAAGATGTCTGCCAGATAGGCGGTTGCAATATAGATTATAATAAAAAACTAAAGTTGTTAATTCGCAACTTCGGCCGTATAGCATGAGCTTATGTCAGGCTTGAACTAGCATTTAATAATACACCATATATAAATTGTTTTAAATCCCTTTGAAGTTTATAAAATCTAAGATTATTTGGGCTTCATTATCCTCCGTATGTTATTATTCCTCCACCTAAAACAACATCATCCTTGTACACAACGGCAGATTGACCTACAGTGATTGCCCATTGAGGATTATCGAAAACTATTTTTATATGATTATCACTTATCTCACTAATAACAGCCGGTGCGGGAGTGTGAATTGACCTTATTTTAACAAGATACCTTTTGCCCTTTTTTGGTTTATCGTAGATCCAGTTTAAATCCTGTGCAATTAATTCCCTGTGCATTAAATCTTCACGAAGTCCAACTATAACGTCGTTATTTTTGCTATCGAGCTTCAATACATATAAAGGATCAGGATATGAAATACCCAGTCCTCTTCTCTGTCCGATGGTGTAGTCAAAAACTCCATTATGATACCCAAGAATCGTGCCGTCTTTAAATAAAATTCTTCCTCGTTTACCGAGGCCTTCAACCCTGCGGAAAAAACTTCTGTAATCTCTATCTCCTATAAAGCAAATCTCGTGGGAATCCCCCTTTTTATGTACATGGATTCCCATATTCTTCGCAATTACTCGTACTTCATTTTTAGAAAGGTGCCCTAAAGGAAGGATGGTTTTTTCCAAAATTTTTTGATTAAGGCGATATATAAAGTAGGTTTGGTCCCTCTCCTTGTAGGACGCCGTTTTAAGATAAAAAATATCCTTTTCTTCTTTCTCAATTTTTGCATAATGGCCAGTAGCTATATATTGTGCTCCGACTTCTTCAGCATATTTTACCAATGTTTCAAACTTTATAATTCTATTGCAGAGGGTACATGGATTCGGAGTATGACCATTTACATATTCATTTCGGAAATAATCTATAATTTTCTTACGAAAGGTATCTTGAAGATCAATTACTTTATGCTCAATTTTTAGGGTTTTACAGACATCCTCTGCATCTTTCAATTGAATATCTACTGATGGATTATAATATTTTGGATACAATTTTAGTGTCAGACCAATAACTTTATATCCCTTCTCTTTTAACAAAAGAGCAGCAACAGAAGAGTCTACACCCCCGCTTATGGCTACTATAACCTTTTTACTTTTCATTTAAGATTATTTCTCCAACAATATAGTATTAAATGGGTAGTGTTAGTTAAGAATAGATTAGTGTACTTTTACCTTATTGTTGATCATATCTTCTAGGGTTATATTTTCCAGTATTCTGGAAAACTCTCTGCTTATTTTCATCCATGTTTTCCTTGAGATACATTCTTCCGAGCGTTTGCATACATCGGGGTTCTCAATACACTCGACAAGATCGATACTACCCTCAAGAACACTCAGGATTTCCTTTAGGTTGATTTTAGTGGGCTCCCTTGTCAAAGAATAACCTCCATGACCAATTCTGTTAGACCTTATAAGGCCTGCTCCTTTTAAAGCATCAACAATATGTTGAAGGTATCCCTCCGATATTTCCTCCTGTTTTGCTATTTCCTTTAAGAGGATTGGACCATTATTATAATGCAAAGCAAGGTTTAGCATCAGTCTTGTTCCGTATCTACCTTTTGTTGATATTCTAATCATTGTGCTTTTCTCCATTGTAATAATTTTATATATAACGAACATATAATATAATAATCTAATCGTGTTAAAGCATGTTTCTGAGCTTTAAAAATACTTTTGCCGTTAATATACTGTCACCCAATGCTCTATGTCTTTTAATATTTTCTTTCAAGCCCAGTCTTTCAGCTACGATATCCAGGTTATGAGTCTTTTCAGTATCGAATACCTCTCTTGAGAGAATCAAGGTGTCGATAATTCTGTTTTCTATCCTTTTCATATTAAGAGCCTTAAGATAAAAGTTTAGAAACCCAATATCGAAAGATGCATTATGTGCAATTAATGGTGTATTTCCAATATAATCTAAAAATTCAGGTAGTACCTTATCTATAGATGGAGCATCTTTTACCATATCATCAGTAATATTAACCAGATTGGTTATATTTTCTGGAATCATTATACCAGGATTTATCAACTGGTTATAACTCTTTTCAATCAATAATCTATCATCAACGATTGGAAGAGCAGCAATTTCTATTATTCTGTCCCCTCTTTCAGGATACAATCCCGTTGTTTCAATATCGATAACAATATATTTCATAAAATTATAACCATACTATTAATGTAAAAATAATAACATAATTTTGAAAATAGTATCATTTTTTAAAATTTTTAATCCATAATAAAGATAAAATAAATAAAAAAGGGAAACCCCCTATTATGGGTTTCCCTTTAGCTATATTCCATTATTAAAACTCTCTATTTAATTTCGGCCCCTATTACAACGGAGGATAAAACATCCATTGGAAGAAGAACAATATCAACCCTTCTGTTATTTCCTCTCCCCTCTGGAGTGTCATTTGTATCTATAGGCTGAAACTCCCCTAAACCCATAGCCACCATTCTTGTGGGGGGAACTGTGCTGTGTTCAACAATATATCTTACCACAGTTGCCCCTCTTTGAGCGGATAACTCCCAGTTTGTCGGATAGCATTTTTTAAGTGATGGAGTAACTATAGGTTTGTTGTCTGCATTACCAATGACACCGACCATATAGCCATCTAGCTCCTCAAGTAAAAGACCGATTTTACCTATAATATACTGGCCTTTTGGATTAAGTTTAACGGAACCTTCGTTAAACATTGGTTCGCCTTTAACATCGAGGACTATTCCCATAGTACCCTTAAAAACTCTTACTTCTCCCTTTTCAATCTCGTCTCTTAAAACCGATTGAATCTTTTCTAGCGCAATATCCATCATCTCCTGTGTTCTTTTTTGTATTCCTTCATAAACTGCAAGAGCCTTTTCATCTTCTTCTTTGATCCTGGTTATTTCAGCAACCTTTTCCTCAAGTGCCTTTTTCTCACTTTGGAGTAGTCTTACCTTCCTGTCCAGCTCAGCCTTTTGAGATTTTAAAGTCTGATTTTCCTGCTGTAGCTGTGACAACTGCTGATTTATCTTTTGTACATTCTGTTCAAGCTCCTGTTTCTTAAGTTGCAGGGCCTGAATTTGCTGGTCCTTTTCCTGAATTTGTTGCTCTACGGTTTTGGTTACTATCGATGGCTCGGGAGCCTCAATTTTAGATTTCAAATCCGCGATTTCTTGATCCTTCTGTTTTATTTGAGCTTGAAGATCATTTATCTTCTGTTCTAATTGCTGCTTCTCAGATTTTAAAGATGAAATCTGAGATTGAAGGTCACTAATTTGAGACTTTAGATTGCTGTTTTCAGTTTCAAGGGTACTTACTTTTCCCTTACACTCATTTAACTGATTTTCAAGAGCTTTATTACCTCCTGCAAAAAGGGAATTAACAGCAATAAAGGCAAATATTAATCCGAAAACCAGAATTAGATTTAAAACTCTCTTATATTTCATCGATATCCTCCTTAAGTTGGACTTGCAAACCTTATTGCGAATATAAAATTAAGTTTTAATATGTACCAGCAATAATCTATTATAAATATAAATAAAAAAAAGTCAATAGTGCTAAAAATTATTCTTGCAAAGAATAATAAATAGTATTAAAATGCTCTAACTTCCAATATGAAATTAAGATTTTTCCCAAAGGTATAGCATGATAAAAGCTAATTATATAAAGATTCTATTAATTCTAACTATAACTATACACCCGGCTTTGATTTATGGCAATAATTATTTAAGAATAAAGTATAGTACTGATAATAATTCTCTATCATATAAGAATAGTTATATAACCTATTGCCTTAGATACGGTCTTAATGAAAAAATAATTATTAATCTTAATTTTAAAAAGCTTCCAGAAGAAAGTGGATATTATCCGGCAGGATATTTTACGAGTTCTAAATGGGGTTTGTACGAAAGGGGAAGCTACTCTGTAATATTAAGGGATGTTTACGAGTTCGATAAAATTATATTCGGAAATTATATGCCACACTTTGGTCAGGGGCTTTTGTTTGGAGGGGGTTATCCTCTTTATATATACAATCCTTACTATGATCTTGGAAGTTTTAGGGATGATATTGTTGCCTCTAAAACATACTCAAAATCGTCTGTTCTTGAGGGTATTGCAACTGTGTACAGCTATGGAATGATAAAAATTAGACCTTTTATTTCGTGGAATTCCTACGATTGTTCTGCAGGTGAAAGCGACTACTACAGATATAATGACAATGACTATGATGGTATCCCTAATGACGAAGATGAGGATAATTTTACGAATAAAAAGGATGATTTTACGGATAATTATAGCTGTAAATATTCTCTTGAAAAGGCAATAAACGATGAAACAATCTATAGTAATGATGAATACAAAAGCCGGAGGAATAAATTAGGTGAGTATGTAGTAGGAATAAACTCTTCTTTAAACGTTAGAAATAACCTCGCTGGTTTAACCTTTATTTACACTGGCTTTAACAGAATGATTGATCCGTACTATAGCTTTGACCCTGAAAACGGAGATAAAACTGCCTATTATTTTAGAGGGAAGAATTATTTTGCAGTTGAAACATACTTTAAACATGGCGACCATGTTCAGATATATGGAGATATCATAGGAAGTTATTATAAAAGTCTTTCATACTATAATGAGTTTTCAGGGAAATGTATAAGAAGTATAGGCTTTTCATCCGGTATTAGAACAAAAATAGAGGATGTTTCATTGCTGGCCTGGACAGGGTATATTCCTGCAAATATTGTTAATCCCCACGCTGTTGAATATCCATGGGGACGTAGAAACTTTGCTTCTGCCGTTATCAGCCTTGGGTTTTCATACGATCGGTCTACTTTTAACAACTGGATTGAACTATCAAAAGAGCTATTTAGTATCGATAATCCCGGAACTGGAGAAGAGGTGGATTTTAGTTATAATTACAGCTTTTTTTATAGCATTTTGGATAATTTGAAACTTGAATTAAGGCAAAAGTATAGAGCTATTGATAACTACTACTATTATCCAGATACCAGAAGCTATAAGATTACAACAAAGTTCAATATAAAACATAGAGTTGCAAAGCATGTTAGATTAACCGATGTTATTGAGTATAGATTTGGTAAGGCGGAAAGCTCTAAGGTAGTTAGTGGGCTTGGGATGGGAAGCAGGGTTTATATCAACAAAAATAATTGGCAGATTAAAGGAATGATTTTTGGGTATATAACCGATGATTCAATTTTAGCCTATCTATATCCTTACGAACCATCACTTTATAGATGGAATTTTATTCCATCTTCACTAAATGGAAGGGGAGTATTGTTATCAATGTCCTTAACAAAGGATTTAATAAATCCTCTTACCGCGGGATTCAAAATCAGGTACAATATTGATTTAGCTGATATTTCAAGTAGCAGCTTAAAATTCTATCTTAATATGGAGTTTAGGTTTTAAATAATAATAATTTTGGTGAAAACTGGGAATTAAAATTATTTTTTCTTTACGAAAATAATATACTAAGGTATAATAGTTTTCGTATATGTTATTTATTACAAATGTAATTATTTACATTTATTATTAATAACATATGCAATATTTTGCATTTTATATGGTTATTTGGTCTAAATAAATAGGCAATTGAACTTTCAATCATGATAAAAAACTTACTTTGCCTATTCGTTTTATGCCTATAAAAAATTATATTTAAGTGGCCTTGAATATTTTAGTATTCTAATTAAACATCAAATTCTGGTACAAAATACCACAATTTTTATGAATAAAACCATAATAAAAAATTAAGGTGAACA
>QNBN01000072.1 GCA_003645695.1 Spirochaetota bacterium
TAGTTAGTGTAGATGCTACAATCGCGTTGCTCATCTCCTGGGAACCAAGCTTTGCAGCCTCAAAAGGCTTTGCACCAAACTCCCTATATCTGAATATATTTTCAAGTACCACAATAGAGTTATCAACCAGCATCCCAATACCAAGTGCAAGTCCACCAAGAGACATCATATTTAAAGTTAGTTTGAAGAGATACATAAAAATAAAGGTTGTTATAACAGAAAGGGGTATAGAAACACCAATAACAAGAGTGGTGGGTATATTTCTTAAAAAGATAAGAAGTACAAAAATAGCAAATACCCCGCCCATTATTGCAACCTGCCAGACATTATTTATCGATTTCTTGATAAAATCAGCTGAAGAGTAGAATTTTACTATCTTTATATCCTGAGGTAACTCACGTCTTAAAAGATTTATTCTCTTTTCAACCAATTTTGCAACCTGTACCGTGTTAGTTCCTGACTGTTTTTGAATGGTCATAATAACGGAATCTTTCATACCAACACGGGCATATGTATTCTTTTCAACAAACCCATCATATACCCTTGCTACATCTCCAAGATACACAGGAATACCATTCTTTGAGGCCACTACTATCCTCTTTATTTCCTCAATGCTTTTAAACTTACCAATTGTACGCAAGGTATAACTCTTATTTCCCTCAACCATTTCTCCACCAGAAATATTTACATTTTCAGCTCTCAATATCCCTACAACCTGATTGATTGTTATCCCAAAAGAATCAATGAGCTTTTTATCCAGATCAACATGGATTTGCCTCTTCTTCCCACCATATACATCTACCGTTGCTACACCATCTATCTGCTCCAGATTAGTCTTAATATTATGGTCTGCTATATATCTCAAACTTTTCAAGTCCCTCTGCCCTTCAACTGTAACAATCATTATTGGAATAAGGGATGGATCAAACTTTAGGATTATAGGTTGAGTTGCATCATCGGGTAGATAATCCCTCACAAGATCTAACTTTTCTCGTAAGTCTGCTGCAGCCGCAGACATATCAGTACCCCATTCATATTCTACCGTGACCATTGTATGGCCTTCGTGGGAAGTCGATGTAATTTTTTTTACATTGCTGGATAAAGCAGCAGCATTTTCTATAACCTTTGTAAGGTTTTCTTCAACCTCCTGAGGCGAAGCTCCAGGATAATCTGAAAATATTACAATCATTGGGTATGATATATCCGGTATTAGATCTATTGCCAGTTTACTCAGAGAAAACATCCCCAGAACAATAATACCTATGTATATAACAAGAGTCGTAATTGGTCTATTTACAGAGAAATCAGATAGTTTCATCAATATTCCTCCATGATGCTAACTTTATCACCCTGATTCAGGTTTTGTTGGCCTATTACTATAACTTTTTCTCCCTCTCTTATCCCTTCTAATACCTCAATACTCTCACCCTGTTTTATACCAAACTTTGGAAATCTCATATCTGCAGTACCATCTTTAACCACAAAAACTGCATTTTTATCATCTCTTACTACAATAGAAGCAACAGGTATGATTATTGTGTTAGAGTGTCTTCTGGCAATTATATCTGTACTACCAAACATCCCTGGCTTAATTAATTCAGCCTGGTTTTGTATTAATATTCTTGCCTCCAGTGTTCCAGACATGGGATCCAACACCGGACTTACTTTATACACAGTTCCTCTAAATATTTTGTTTTGAAAAGCAATGAGTTCAATAGAACAGGTCATTCCTTTTTTGACCTTTTTAACATCCTTTTCAGGAAAGTGAACAACCATTTCAACAGGATTCATATCGATAACCTGAACAAGAGGATTTTGTGGAACAATATATGCCCCTTTCTCAACCATTACTCTTTTCACAACTCCTTCTATGGTTGACTTTACAGGTGTCGGCGCATAAACCAAACCAGCTTCTGACCTATCTATATACAGCAGTACCTGATCCTTCTTAACTTTGTCACCCTCACTTATAAGTATATTTTTCACCTTTCCAGGAACAGTCGAAAAAATATTAACCTCTGAGTGAGCATGAATTCGCCCTGTAAGAGACAGCATATCCTCTATAGTTCCTCTCCTGGCTTTAGTTACTGCAACAGGGGTTGAAATACTTATAGTTTCCTTTTTTTTCTTGATTTTAAGGATATTCATCCTATCCTCATACCTTTTGTAAGCAACTTTGCCCAATCCAGCTACAGCTCCTAAAACTAAGATTAAAATGATCGCAATTCGAAAACCCTTTTTCATCAAAACCCTCCATTGCCATTATATAGAAAAATATGCTAACTAAACTCTGTATATAATAAAAAAACCAGATTTATCTATTCATTGCACCCAGCCTAACCCTCGATTTTCACGTTTCAATGATAAAACACTCTTAATTATAGTTTTATAGATTGTCTACCCCTACTACATCCATTAAATCAAAAACCGCCAATTTATAATTATACACAGCCGTTAAATACCCTATTTTAACATTATTTAACTTTATTTCTGAATTACTAAGGTCAAGCCTTGAAATGAGACCCTTTGAGTATCTTTCTTTTGAAGAGTTATAAAGCTTGGTTGCAAGCTCAATTGATTTTTCACCGGATTTTATCTTTGCTTTTTCCTCCTCAAGTCTCAGCAGAAGGTTTTTTATTTGGAGTTTTATACCACTCTTTAAAGAATCAAACCCAGTTTTAGCCTCGGAAATATTAAACTCCCCCTGTTTTATTTTAGCATTTTCTGAGCTCCAGGGAAAAAGGCTTGAGAGCGGAACCATAACCGATAAACCACAAGTCAGATTATCACTCCATGAATCTTTCCCCCAGTACTTATTTTCCCCTGTAGTTGAATCATAACCGCTCTCTAAAGAGTAACTTACAAATGCTGATACTGCAGGCAATTTTGATGCTCTGTTTAATCTATCCACCAATTTTAATATTTCGAGATTCGACTTAAATTGAAGTACGTCATATTTATGGTCTAAAGCCATGCTTAATAGTTTATTTTCATCATAAGTTATATCTTCGGCTTCCAATTTACCTACAAGTTCAATATCAAAATCCTCTTTTTCTTTAATTCCAAGAAGCTCTTTAACCGAAAGAAGTGCATACTTAACCTGATTTTCAGCAGATATTACCTGAGGCATAAAGCTCTCAACATCAGTTTCAGCACTCAACACTTCATAATCAGGAACAAGTCCTGCGTTAAATCTCTTTTTCGCCACATTCAGGGATTCGAGTTTGTTATTTAAAGTTTCTTTCACCACTTCCTTAACATCCTTTGCAAGGATATATCCATAAAAGGCCTTTTTAATTTGAACAATCAACTTTCTCTTTTCTTCCTGAAGGTCAAGCCTTGCCATTTCTACTTTCTTTTTGCTCATCTCTATTGAAGTTTTTACCCTTCCCCCAGCATATATAGACTGACTAACGCTCAAAGAAACAGATATCGGATCACTTGCTGACATATAGCTGCCCGGTATTGTGAATGCCCCCATACCTCCCATATCAATTGTCATATCAGAGGTTTTGGGTTGATCAAATAAATGGGTCCATGAAGCAGATGCAGAAATATTTGGATAATGACCTGCCTCGGCTGCTTTGAGTTCAGCAATCGCTGCTTGCAAAGCATAATTCTTTGCCTGTAGACTGCTACTATTCTTTAATCCAAGGGCAATTGCTTCTTCAAGCGTTAGCTTCAATGTTTCACCATATAGATTTAATCCTGTGAAGAATAAAATTATTATCATAAAACTATAGTATATACCCCTTTTTAAGTTCATACCTTGCACCTCATTAATATGGTACTTCTCTTAAGATTTTGTATTGTTTTATCTTTAAACAATGTTTATTACTTCGTCACAAATACTAACTTTAATTTTATACTCGATAAAATACCATTAAACACACAATTTATTTAGCTCCAAAATACCTTAATATTTAAATGATATTATAAAAAATCCCTTCATACCTCCTTTTTTGCTATACCTTCAAAAATTATCTTTATTGTATTTTCCAACCTCTCATTAAGATTATACCCCTCTTTATCAATCCTATTTTTGTATTCGTGATATAATTCTCTTGCCCGCACTTCTTTCAATATAGAGGTTACCACTCCATCACATACCACTATAATATCATCCGTTGAAAATTCATTCTTAATAGCACCAAGTTTTCTTGCCTCTTCTACTATTTTCCTTTGCAAATTATCAATCATTAATCCTTTATCGATAATCTCTGAGTAAGTTAATCCATCCTTTTCTATCAGTTTTTCCTGAAATGCCATTTGAAACAGGTTGAATAGATGCTTATTATCTACAAAATATTTAACCTGATCCCTTATAACAGATTTAATTTTATCAATTGGAGAAAGATTGCTTTCAACAATATTTTCTATAATCTCAACAAACTTATCTATAATAAAAAGAATACTATGATTAAAAAGATCCTTCTTATCTTTATAGTACAAATAAATCGTTCCCTTTGCCACTCCAGCTTTTAATGCTATATCCTCCAATACAGCCTTATCGTATCCTTTTTCTGAAAATTCTTTTAAAGCAACACCTAATATTTCTCTTTTTCTTATCTCTTTTTTCGAATCTGCTTCAGAATATTCTTTTTTTTCTCTCAAACTGTTTTTCCTATTCTAAATTAAGTGACTGACCATTCAGTCACTTAATTTAATTCGAAATGAAATTAGGGTCAAGTTTTTTTTAAAAAAGATTTTGGGGGTTACAGATCAAGAGAAAAGAGAGATTGCCACGTCAAGCTCTTATGATCTCCTTACATCGAACCTAGAGAAAATATTAATAATAATCCTAAGATTTCTCACCTCACTATGTTTCGTTCGAAATGACATTAACAGCATGTACCATTATAGTAAATAGAAAAAATTCCAAATTTTTGTCCCCGAAATATCTAATATTTACAATTGCGAGCGGAGCGCTTCTTTAAGCGGAGCGAAGCAATCTCGGGTTGTTGATTTCACTAATACCATTTTAAAAAACTAAGATTTCGTCGCTTTGCTCAAAATGGCTCTTCACTACGTTTCGTTCGAAATGACATTAAACGATACGATTTAATAAAAAAATCATTTTCATTATTAAATAAATTTTGTAATATATATGATCATTGTGGGTAAATTATGCTTGACTTATTTAAAACTCCAAAACTCTACTTTTACAAGTTTATACTTTTAGTTTTGCAGCCTTTTTATATAAGGTATTTCAGGCTTAAAGGTGTTGGACTTGAGAATTTGCCAAAAGAAGGCCCCTATCTCCTTGTGGCAAACCACAGCCATTTGCTTGATCCTTTTTTTATCGGTGCACTTATAAGAAGGCCAGTCTTCCAAATGGCTTCCAACGAGTTTTTTAGGAAACCATTGATGCGCCGTTTTATGTGGGCAATGGGAGCATTTCCAAGAAAAAAGGGATTTGTAGATTTTAAATCCATAAAGTATGCAATTCATCTTGTTAGAAAGGGATTTCCTCTTGTGATCTATCCAGAAGGAGGAAGAAACTGGGATGGAGAAACACTACCAATACTAAAATCAACAGCAAAGCTTGTAAAACTTCTGGATGTCCCTCTCGTGACAGTAGTGTCAAAAGGCAATTATCTGGCATTTCCACGCTGGGCAGACAAAAAAAGAAAAAGTCCTATTACGATCTACTACAACAAACCAGTAAAGTTCGATAAAAAAACACCTGATGAGGAGATTATTGATTATATACAAAAGGGAATTTACAATAATGATAATTACACCAAAGTAGAATATATAAAAGGTAAAGAACCAGCCGTTGGATTACCTCGACTGCTATGGCGTTGCCCTGAGTGTCGAGTGATTGACGCACTCAAAGTTACTGATAATAACCATATTGAATGTACAAACTGTGGTCAAAAATGGGAGATAAACCTAAACTGCTTTATGAGAAAAGAAGGTGAAAATGAATGGGCAGCAATTAAAGAATACTCCGATATAATGTTCAGAGAAGATGAAATAATCCCCATAGAAGTTAAAGAAAAATTACCTTTAACAGAAGATGAAAAAGTATATCTCAAATCAAAAAAGGTAGAACTCTACCATGAACCTTATTATCCAAAATTAGAAAAGGTTTCAGATGGTAAATTATACCTGACATCAAAAAGGCTCTTATTTTGTCCTGATGGTTCTGAAAATCCTGAGTTTATCTCATATCCCTTTTCTGACATAAGAGGAAGTTCTATTGAAAGAAACTACATATTTCAAATTGTTCTCGACAATGATATTGGCCGTTTTGAAATGCCAGAAGAAAGCTGCTATAAATGGGAAATTATCTACAGGTATATCAGAAGAAAGGGAGGATTTACCCCTGAAGAGGAGTAGCAAATAGTATGAATAAATATTAAATAGTTTTTGCACCAAATGCCTTACCAGTATATATTTCTATAATAAAAAAAATTAAAAACATTATTAATAATCACAATAAAAGGAGGAATTCAATATGGAACTCAGAAATATAGGACTAAGCGATATTCAGGTAACTCCCCTTACATTCGGTGCATGGGCAATAGGAGGATGGCAATGGGGAGGTGATGTTGATAAAAAAGCAGCCATTGATGCAATCCATATGGCCATTGACATGGGTATAAACAGCATCGATACCGCTCCTGTTTATGGTTTGGGGCTAAGCGAAGAAATTGTAGGAGAAGCTACCAAAGGATTGAGAAACAAGGTCAATATTTTCACAAAAGTGGAATCCGATGGGATATTAAAAAGGGCGAATATTTCTTTGATTCCAACGATCTTGGGCAGATGAAACAAAACTGGAAATATAATGCCTTTAATCGAATTCCAATATTACGCCATCCTTGAGAAGGTACTGTTTTTCTGTAGTTTGATAAATAAAATCTTTATCGTGGGAAATAATTAAATATGAACCATTATAATCTTTTAAAAAATTAATAAATCTTTTTTTGTGCTCTTCATCAAGACCAAGGACAGGCTCATCCAAAAGCAAAACCTCTGGTTTCATTGCAAGGACAGTTGCAAGTGCAACAAGACGCTTCTCACCTCCGGAGAGTTTGTAGGTAATTCTGTTTTCATAACCATCAAGCCCCAGTTTTTTTAAAACATCAGAAACTATGATTCTGACCTCACCCCTCGGAATACCAAGGTTCAATGGACCAAAGGCAACATCTTCAATTACTGTAGGGCTAAATAACTGATCATCTGAATCCTGAAAAAGATATCCAATTCTCTTCCGAACCTCAAAAAAATCATTCTTGTTCTTCCTCACTTTGTCAAATACTATCACTTCGCCTTTTTCAGGTTTGAGAAGACCCATTATAATATGAAAAAGAGTAGTTTTTCCTGCACCATTTGGTCCAAGGAGTGCGACTCTATCAGTGTCCGTTAGTTTGAAATCCAGCTCCTTTAAAATAACCCTATCCTCTTCGTAAGAATACCAGATATCATTAAGCTCTATTATAGTATCTGATTTGCGCTTATCCATACAACTCCTGAGAAAATTATTATACTGATAGCCGTAAATATAATATCAAAACCTTTTAATTCAAAATGATCAAGCATATAAAATGTACCATTGAAGCCTCTGCAAAGCATCGCATTATAAACCCTTTCAGATCGATCATAGCTCCTCACCATAAGCATTCCAACAACATGGGCAACAGTCTTATAGGTATGCAGATTTGTTCCCGGTACAAAACGCCTCATTGCAAGAGCATTCTTTATTCTCTGGTATTCCATCCATACAACATGTATATAACGATAGGTAAAGAATATTAAGAAAATCAGTTTTTTAGGAACCTTGAGGTGAGCGAGAGCATGAAAAAGAGCTACCATATCGGAGGTAGTTATAAAGGCAATCAGCAGTAAAAGAATAGCTACTGATTTTACAGTTATTCGATAGGCGTAAAGAACACCATCTTTTGTTATAGCTAATGGCCCAACTTCAAATATGGTTTTACCTTTGACCGAAAATGGAAGAAAAACCCATAGTAGCAGAAGAAAAATTATCAGTGGTAACAATCTTTTAAAAGCGATATGAACAGGTATTTTAGCGATAAATATAATTACCAATGAATAGAAAATAGAAAAATAAATCAGCAAATAGCTGTTACTGAAAGCTACACCAAGTGCAAATACAACTGTTAAAACAACTTTAACCCTTGGATCAAGGCGGTGAATTATAGAATTACCTTCAAAAAAATACCGGTCTAGCAACTATTAGCCCCTCTTTTTAGCCAAAAAGAACATAGTAATCCCAATTAACCCAATTATATAACCTATTCCTCCAATTATCTCAGTTGGACCTGGCTTATTTTCCTCCAATTTAGCTATTCCTCTTGCTATTGGTTTTAATTCCTTAGCAACTTCTTCCGATACTATTTTTCTAATTTCATCGGCAGTAACATTCCCCATGGATAAAGCTTCATTATCAGAAGTCTTATTAACTCCTATTTTATTCTGCACCGATATTTCACCAATCTTCGATTTTGAAATACTCTCATTCTTAAGATTCCCATTCTCTTTATCAATAGTAGAAATATCCCCTTTTTTTAAAACAAACTCAGCCCTGTGTCCCATTGATGCAAGAAGCACAATCTTTAAATCATCTATCTTTGGAATCTTAAAATTATATATTCCCTTATTATCAGTTCTTCCTTTTAGTATTAATTTGTTGCTTGAATCATATACCTGAATTTCTCCATTGACAACTGGAGAACCATCAGGAAAATAGCTCTCTGTATATATCATGCCTCCTTCAGAATAGGCAAAAATACTCACTTTATGTGCAAAAGCTATATTAAAGAAAAGAAAAGATAAAAGAAAACTGATTATAAAAATAAAAATTACAATACCGTTCTTTATTTTCATATCGCAGCTCTTCTCTCTCGAATTTTTTTTCTTTTAAAATTACCGTTCAACTCCAGAATTTCCGGTTTTACCTTCTTCAAAAATCCAACAATAAGAACCGTAACTACACCCTCTATACACATTATTGGAATGTGTGCTACAAGAATTAATTTTGCCACATTTAAAAACTCTTCACCTGTAAATACAAGACTGAAAGCCGTAAATATTCCGGCAAAAAACACAGCTAGAAATCCAGATAGAAAACTGCTTGCAATACTCATCGATAATTTATTGCTTTTTATTCCTTTTGAAAAAAGCAAGTATATAATCACTGCAGGAAATGCCATATTAAATGTATTAACACCAAGAACGGTTAAACCCCCAAATTGAAACAAAAGTGCCTGTAATAGAAGGGCAACAAGAATTGCAGGAAATGCTGACCACCCCAGGATTATACCAATAATACCATTTAAAATAAGGTGAACATTTGAAGGCCCAAGAGGTACATGAATTAAAGATGCTACAAAAAAAGCAGAGGCCATCAATCCTACCTTTGGTATTTTATCATAATCCATCTTTTTCAAACCTATGGCAGTACCCCCAGCAGTTAAGGCTGCACCCCCAATTAATACCTGCATAGATAAGACGCCATCTGATATATGCATCTTTTTATCCTGATAATTATTTTATAACTGAAAAAATTTCTCAATAGATAATTGACCTGCGAATATTTATCATTGGTTTCAATCCATCTACTTTTGCTGTGGCATATCATAAACCTTAATCCATATCACTGCTCCAATCTCCACAGGGTAATACCTGCCATCCTTATACTTCATCTTCTTTTTATCCTCATTTAGAGCCGCAAATGCCCACCATCCTGCCTTTGGACATGCATAGGAAAAGACACCATTCCTATCAGTTTTTATCACCTGAGTCACAAAAGCTTCTGCCGGTGGTTTAATTTTACCATCAGCATAATACTCAACTTCAACATCACAATAGGGAACAGGTTGACCGAAAGCCTTAACAACCCCTCTAAAAATATTTCCAGTCCAGATTCCATAGGGCCGAGTTAATGGTATAATCTCTGTTTTTAATCCTACCTCACTATCCCAACCACTCTCCAGGCCGTAGGCCTGTACAACAACCTTTGTATAGTGAACGATAAATTTATCTTCTGCTGGTTCAAAATACGGGTGTGGTGTTACATAAAAAATGTAGTCTCCAGGTCTTTTTATTGAATAATTACATCGATATCCTCTTTTTCCCTTACCCACAGTAATTGTTGTAAGTTTATTTAAAAGATTATATTTTTTCCCATTCAATAATACTCCAAAGGCATCTGGTTTTACAATACTCATATAATTACCTTCGAATGGGTGTAGAAAAATTACATCAAGACTAATATTCCTTGAACTCCCCTGTTCTACTATATCCTTTGAAGGAATTATTGCTTGAAAATGTGCTAAAGCAGATGAAAAAGAGAGAAATATAAAAATTAGTGGTAATAAAATCAATGTACAAATTACTCTTTGTTTGGATCTCATCTCAACACCTCCATTTCTAATGGTAACACGATTTTATATTAAAATAGCACTTTTACTACAAATGTCAATAAATTTTTTTAATTTTTTTTATTATTATATTGCAAAGCTTTACGATTAATTATCGCTGGTGGTTTTAAATCAGGATGCCTATCTTTTTTAATTTCTTTTTATGAACATACTCATGGTATCTATGTGCAGCATTATGGAAGCTCTTCATGTTATGATACCCGCTCGAAATATCTGCCCGATAGAGTTCAAAGAGGTTTTGTATATATGGCGAATCAAATATCTTTTTTAGTCTACTTTCAGGTAACACATTTACCGCATTTAATATCATATGGTTTTCAACAAGAAAGAGTATCTCTCTATAATCTTCCCTGTTAAAGTAGAATCTCCTCAATACATTTTTGGCAATATCACGACTAATTATAGAATGATTCGGAAAGGGCTTCCCGTTTTTACCATTATTTTTCCCGTAGGCTTTCCCCGTATCATGAAGCAAAAGAGACATCATTAAATTAACATTTGGTTTTTTCACATAATTTAGACACTGAAGTGTGTGCCAGAAGGCATTACCCTCCGGATGATACTCTTTATCCTGATTAACATCCTTTAGTTTTGTTAGCTCAGGTAATATTACATTCAAAATTCCCCATTTATCTAGGAGGACCATAGCTTTATAGGGATATTTTGAAACCAGTATCTCTTTGAAATCATCGGCTATATCTTCTGTAATGTTTTGATAATGATTTATCTCATGAAAATCTTCTAACAGTTTTTCAATTGTTGGATCAATTTCAAAACCGGTCTCTGCATATACTTTGGCAATTTTTAGGGCAAATGTAGGATGTTTCTTTATTTCACGCTTTGGCGAAGATATAGTTGTAATTATTTTTTTCTTTAAGTACCTATAGCTATCCAGAGGATCATAAAATTTCTCATTATTAACATCGTAAAAGAAAGCATTTATATGAAAAATTGCCCTTTTTGCAACCTCTTTGAGGTAGTTTTCCTTTTGATGAACTATACCTGGCATAACAAACCTGTCGCCAGGTTCTTCAATAATAAGTTTAACATTCTCTTCAACATCACAATTCTCTCCGCGAACCTTTGGATAATCCATAAAGTCCAAGGAAGGAAACAACTTCGATAGGCTTATAATA
>QNBN01000073.1 GCA_003645695.1 Spirochaetota bacterium
AGTATCTTTTCTTTTAAAAATTCAAGTCTCTTTCTGTTTTCGGGAGCTTTAATAACCTTCATCATACATGAATTGGTAAAAAATAGCAGTATTGCTATTATTAACAAGAAACTAATATATTTACTAGTTCTTTTCATTTGCTTTCTCTCTATTTGAAGAATTACTGTATCTTTCAATCTTCTGCTTTATAAAATCAACATCTTTTATTTTTAATGCATTCTCCCATGCCTGTAAAGCACTTTTATCGTCACCGAGTTTTAAATATATCTCCCCAAGGTGATCATATATAACATAGTTTTCCTGATCCTTGGGGTTCATATTTTCAACAGCCCTTTTAACATATTCAAGAGCCTTATCATACTCTTTTAACTTATAGTATACCCAAGCCATACTATCCAGATATGCTGAATTTTCTGGCTCTTTACTTAGGGCTTTTTCAATATATGATTTTGCCTCTTCTAGCCTTATTCCTTTATCAGCTAAAAGATATCCAAGATAATTTAGAACTATTGAGTCATCACTATCCAATTTTATCGATTTATCAAGATAATTTATGGCTTCATCTATTTTTCCCAATCTTTCATAACAAACCCCGATATTAAAATAATATTTTGGATTTTTACTATTAAGCTCAGCTGCTTTCAAAAATGCATTTAAAGCCTTTTTATAATCCTTCTGAATACGATATTCTATTCCAATAAAATAGTAGATTTTATCATTACCAGGAAAATACTGAAGAGCCTTCTTAAAACTCTCAATTGCTTTCTTCTGAAGGTTCATCTCATCATAGATAAGCCCAATCTTTATGTAGACATCTCCTTTTTCCTTGTTATGTTCTACAAAGTATTGATACTCCTCCAATGCTTTCTTTTGCATTCCCATTGCATTATAAATATCCCCGAGCAAGTATCTATTTTCATAGTAGTTCGGATCAATCAATTTTACTCTTTTGGCCTCTTTTAACGCCTTTTCGTGCATACCCACCTTTAAGTATTCCCCAGCAAGCATAAATCTCCACTTCTTTTCCATATCGATATTATTCTTTTTTTCAGCAATTCTAATTAAACCCACATAAGCAGCAACAACATTGATATCATCCTTTAATGCTTTCTCAAATAGTTGTTTTGCTCCATCATAATTACCATATTCAAAATTTATAATTGCTCTGGTAAGGTTTGTAATTTTGTTTTTATTTTTTATTCTATCTATAATTGGTAACGGATTTTGATCTTCAATAAACAGATTTGCAGCATAATCCTGGAGCATTTCATCATTAAGCAGGTTTTTATTATCTAATTTTTTAAACAGCTTCAGGGCTTCTTCTATATTTCCTTCACTTAAGTAGATATAGGTCAGATAGAATATCGCCTTTTCATTATCAGGGTCATACTTGAGAACCTCTTCATACTCCTTTTTCGCAAGAGTTAATACACCTTTTTTTGTATATAAATACCCCAGATTTAACCTAACATCAATTAATCCTGGATTCTTACTCAGTATTTTTCTGTATAGTTCAATTAATTTGTCATTTTCTTTTAGTTCGTGATAAACCTGAGCAAGAGTCATCATAATTTGGATATTATCAGGATTATTTTTAAATAGCTTTTCAAGATAAATCTTTGCCTCATCATACTTTCCTTCATCAAAAAAAATATATGATAGTATCTGTAAAGATATTTCATCATTTGGATTTTCTTTCAAAGCAAGTAAGGCATACTTTTTTGCATCTCCATTTTCTCCAAGGATATTTGATACATCGGCCAGAGCAGAATAGAGTGTGGCGGATGGCGATTTGCTTAAATGCAGTGATTCAAGAAACATCTTTTTTGCTTCTGCTATATTATTATCGTACAGATAGTAATAGCCCATTGAAAAGAATGTATAAGCATCCACAGTAGTATCTGTGTATGCAATTATAGGTATTGATAAAACCAGAAGCAAAATTAAAGTCAAAATAAAATTTTTCATATCCTGGTCGCTTTCTTTTTCATTTTTGCCCTATTTAAATAATTTAACACTTCCTCTATTATTATGCCATATTATTTTATATCTTCTAACTACCTTTTGATAATTTAAATGTAACCGGAACAAGTATTGTAGTGGGGATTGCAACTCCATTAACATAAGCCGGTTTAAAATGCCACTTTAATGAAGCTTTTAAAGCTGCTTTATCGAGGATGGCAAATCCAGAACTCTTTTTTATAACTGATTTGATAACCTTTCCTTCTGAGCTTAAACTGATCTTCAAATATACCGTTCCTTCATAACCTTTTATTCGAGCAGCTCTCGGGTATATTGGCTTTTTATTTATCCTGAAATCTGGCATGACAATCTTGATACTCGATTTATTTTTAGAAATATTGGATATTACTCCCTGATTATTTTCATTTCTAGATATTATCATCTTTTTAGCAGCTGACCTTTCTGCCTTTTCCAATTTTGAAATTTTCTTTCTAATTACATTTTCCGGAATGTTTGTAACTGGTAATTTATCCAATTCTTCAGCAATATCATGGGTATTTATAATCTTTTTCTTCACATTTAACTTTTTGCTTAAGTTCTGAATTTTCTTAGCTTTTTTGTTTACATTTTGTTGATATTGCTTTTTGTTTTGAGCTGTAGGTTCTAGAGGAGTTAATGAAACACGGACAACCTTTGCACTGGATGAATTTTTAAAATTTTTAATTATTTGCTTTTTATAAATAATTAATTTCCCAAAAATGAAAAATCCTATAATATGGATAAATAAGGATAAAAGAATGGAATATAGAAAAACCCTATTTTTAATGATGAAGTTTTGCCACACATCTAATACTTTTCTCTAATATAGATTATAATATTTTAAGGAAAATTTTAACGGGCAGATTTTTAATAAATCTGCCCGTTCTCTCTTATTTTAAAAGATTGCTTTCACAAATCTTCCTGCCATCGGTAACTCACCAACCAAAGGACTTGCATATTCCCTGAACTTTCTCTCATCGATTGTTCCATCCTCTTTAATCCATTCCTTTGGAAAGCTCTTTGTGTTTCTCTGTACACTCTGAAGAGGTGTTACAAAAGTTTCAATTTCGTATCTTCCTTTATCTTCAATTCTCCTTATAGCTATACTACCTTCATCAAAATTATTCTGTACTGCTGCTACTACAGCATCAACCCCGACTCTATAGGCTTCGTAAGCGTCAACATCGGAGATTGCCAGGGGGAATGAACGCTGCGGATAACCAAGCGTGTCTGCTCTTACCCTTTTAATGTTCAGCGTGCTCTTAACGATAATTGCAAGCAGATCTCCCAACATACCCGAACCACTTAAGGCAACATTCCCATGAGAGTCTACTTCAACCGAAGTAGTATCTGCTTTTGGTTTATACTTATCAGGCAGATTTATTTGTACAAAATTATTGAGCCATGTAGAGATATACTCCGGTTTTTCACCATTTTTAAGATTATAAATACCCTGCTTATTGATACCTTCAGAAATAGCAATTAATGCCCTTCCATGTTCCTTAAATGTTCTATCAACATCCTCTAAAAATCTATCAATATTAAAAGGATTTTCAGGTAAATAAACCAGGTGAGGTCCATCTTTTGGATACTGTTTTGCCAATAAGCTAGAGGCTGTTAAAAATCCTGCATTTCTTCCCATACAAACATTTATCTTAACACCCTTTAAGGCTCTATTGTCCTCATTATCGCCGATAAAAGCTGAGGCTACGTATTTTGATGCGCTTCCGTATCCAGGACAATGATCAGTAACAAGAAGATCATTGTCGATTGTTTTTGGAATATGTACAACCCTTAAATCATACCCTTCGCTTGCAGCATAACTATTGATGATATAGGCAGTTTCTGCTGAATCGTTTCCACCAATGTAAAAGAAATATCTTACATTCATCTTCTTAAAGTTATCAAAAATTTTAAGACATTCATCCTTAGTTGGTTTATGCCTTATTGAACCAAGCGCTGCTGCTGGTGTTTTTGCTATCTGCTGCAAAACAAAATTAGGCTGTTCAAAAAGGGGTACATACTCATTATTAAGCATTCCCTGAATACCATGACGGGCTCCATAAAGCTCAAGGATTTCGTCATGTTTTCTGGCTTCCATAATAGCCCCGATGAAACTCCTGTTTATTACAGCAGTAGGACCACCAGACTGGCCTATAACAGCATTACCTTTAGGACCTGCCATATTTAAACTCCTTTTTATTAGATTTTTAAATCATATTTATATTACAAATAGGTTATACAAGATTCAAGAAAAATATTATATTGGGTCTTTTTTTAAAAGCTAAAATAATAAAATCTTATTTTTGTAGAAAAAACTGGTCTTTTATTATCACCGATATAAATATTAACATCTCCCGATTTAGGCAATTCGCTCTCCTTTATCATAAAGACTATAGATGTACTCTCCCCGGGTTTAAGTTCTGTATTTTCACCAATTTGCTTCTTAAAATTGTATTCTCTTTCATTATTTCCCTTTATATTAAGAATAATCTGCTTACCCCTTGAAATTTCAATGTTTGTATTTGATCTATTCGTTATGGTTACTGCAAACATAACCCTTTTTCCTCTGATTCCGCTAACGTTTAGTTCATACTGGGTATTTTCCATTGTTATACTTTTATAAAAACTGGTGGGTCTGTTAATAAAATAGATAAACAGAGAAACTAATAAAATGTCTATTAAAATTACAAGTAACGTTCTCTTATTACCTTTTTTAAATATTCCAGGGCGCTTCTTTTCTGCTACAAGGGTTTTTAACTTTTTTAATCTTTCTTCACGATTGTAATAGTATGTATATGATTCATCAGTTTTCTTTTCTCTTTCTTTTCCACCTAAAGATTCAGTAGATTTGTTTTCGGGTTTATCGATTTTTTTATTATCGTCATTATCAATATTATTATTCATAATCTACTTTCATATTAGCAGAATTATAAAAACTCACAGGGAAATTATATCCAACTACAAATGATTACTTATTTGCATTCTTAAATGCTTCAATCTTTTCTTTTATGAATTCCTTAAAGCTTTTTTTATTTTCATTATTATTTATTTTATTATTTATCAGTTCGTCGCTTCGCCACCTATAAAAGTATATATAATTCTTGCCAACCTTTATTGCACTCATCGAACCATCTCTGTTAACAACTATATTCTGCCATATACCGTTATTTTCGAATTTGAAACTCCGTCTTGCTATTGTTGTACCATCAGGCTTGAAAATAGTTATTATTGCTGTTTTGTTGTCAACATATTTCCAGAGAAATCCGTTGGCATTGCCATCAACTCCGATAAATTCCTGTGTCGTTTCTACCCCTTTACCTGTTCTATTTTCCCATATATAGGTTTTATCTATCTTCCTCTTGAAAAGATTATAAAAAAGCAATTTGTAGAATATGAGATCCCTTTTGTAATCTATCCTTTTTTTCTCTTCCTTCTGTATTTTCTTTTCCAATTTATCAATTTCGATTTCTTCTCCCCAGAGATTCTGTTCCTCTTTTCTACCCTTAGTATCATAGGTTGTATCAAACATTGAAATCCAATATATTAAATGAGCATCTTCCGCTTCTGGAACTACATCCATGATGAAAAAGCCCCTATCTTTTGGATAATCTATTTTAATAATATCTTTCTTTGATATAACCTCATGCATTATTGGTTTACCATCTTTATTATACTTATAATAGTCCCACCTATCCCAATTATCATCAGAGGTTATAACAACAAGATTGTCATTTTTATCGATATCCAGCCTATAAATATAATAAAACGGATCCGTATCAATTCCATTTTTACCAATTTTTGCTATAAAATTACCAAGTCGATCAAACTTCAAAATATAGGACATATATTTCTCATCCTCGCTGCTGATGTTTTTATTTGAATTACTTAAAATATCAATTTCATTTGGTTGTTTAGGCGCTTGAACAAACTTATCCTCAACATAAATATTATTTTCACCATCAACAGTGATAAAACCTATTTTCTGAAAAGGATAATTTTTGGTAACTTTTGTTTTTAATATTTGCTCATTCTTTGCTTTCGACTCCTGTTCTCCATTCTTAAGGATCAAAATTACATCTCCAAGTGTTGTAATTTTCATAATCTTCTGGTTTATATTATCCACAATAAAAAAGAAACCATTTCGAAAGATTAATTCTCCTGGACCCTTAAAGAGTCCATTTTTATTTCTTATAGTACCTATTTCTTCATCGCGTTTTCCAATTTTAATTTTGAAAAGCTGTTCTTTTTTTAGTTCAGTAATTTTATTCTTTGAGCATCCAATTGCGTTAAGCGATAGAGAAATTATCAAAAGTGGAATTAAAATTTTTTTAACCATAATAATGTTCCTATTCTATTTTTCTCTTGATAATATAAAAACAAACTATTAATCAGAATAAAAAGTTGAGTTTGAAAACCATTTTATATAATTGTTATTCTAAATTAAAACTTACTTAAAATCATTTACTCTTAATAATATTTTTTTCAAGATTTTGGGGCAAACCCAAAATGACAATCCACTGTAAATATCACCTAGGCTCTATAGCTGTGATTTTTATACTTTAATTATAATCTTTGTTTATCAATTATCTTAAACCTATAAAAAATGAGCTAAACAATTGATTAATTTTTAAATATTTAAATCAAGCATTCACTCAATTTGAAAGAATAAGATTAGAGATTATTAGAATAAAAAAAACATATGTTTATATTAATATAGATAGAATATAAATGAAATTAAAAGTTTCAATATTTTTAATATACCGAAATAAAAAGTTAAACAAAAAAATTTACAAAGAATATCTACTCTGAGGTTATAATCGAAAACAAAAATTTGCTACAACGCAATAACTTTATAAAATTGATTTTTATCTGTACAAATATTAAATTATAGAATATGAAAAGTCCTATAGTAAAAATTTTTGGAAGCAAACATGAACGAGATGTTAAGCGTCTCAGGCCCTATGTAGACAAAATTAACAGCCTTGAAAATGAAATAAAATCTCTTTCAGATGAAGAGCTAAGGTGTAAAACAGATGAATTCAAACAACGGCTTCAGCAAGGAGAAAACCTTGATGATATTCTCCCAGAAGCATTTGCTGTGGTAAGAGAGGCCGCTGTAAGAACCATTGGAATGCGCCACTTTGACGTTCAGCTAATGGGTGGAGTTGTTCTTTATCAGGGCAAAATCGCAGAGATGAAAACTGGTGAGGGTAAAACGCTCGTTGCTACTCTTCCATTGTACCTTATAGCCCTGGAGGGAAAAGGGGCTCATCTTGTAACGGTAAATGACTATCTTGCCAAAAGAGATGCTACATGGATGGGTCCCATCTATGAGTTTCTCGGTTTAACGGTTGCATACCTCTATAACAACATGTCCTTTGAAGAACGAAAGAGGGCTTATCAGGCGGATATAACCTATGGTACAAATAACGAGTTTGGTTTTGATTACCTCAGGGATAATATGGCTGAAGATAGGGAGTTTATTGTTCAGCGTGGACACCATTATGCAATAGTAGACGAAGTGGACAGTGTTCTTATTGATGAAGCGAGAACTCCTTTAATTATATCTGGTCCCGCAGATACTGCATCAGATCTATATTATGAATTAAATCCGTTGATTTCTAATCTCGTAAAGAGGCAAAAATCAATTGTTAATAGGTACTTGAAAGAAGCAGAGGAGATGTTAAAAAGCGGGAATACCGAGGAAGCAGGAAAAAGACTGCTTCAGGCTGAAAAAGGTGATCCAAAAAATAAAAGGCTTTTGAAGCTTAAAGAAGATCCAGAAAATATAAGATTAATCCAAAAAACAGAGTTTCTCTATAATCAAACAAAAAGTATTTCTGAGATCGAAGAAGACCTCTACTATGTAATTGAGGAGAAAGGAAATACTGTAACCCTTACTGAAAGAGGAAGGGCTGCACTATCCCCATCTAATCCGGAAAAACTAATACTTCAGGATTTTACAGACAAATTGGCTGAAATTGAAAAATCCAATCTTCCAAAAGAGGAACTTCTAAGAAAGAAAGCTGAGATTGAAGAAGAATATCTTCAGATGAGCGAAAAGCTCCACATTATAAATCAGCTTCTAAGGGCCTACACCCTATATGAGATCGATGTTGATTATGTTATCCAGAATGGGAAGGTTGTCATCGTTGATGAATTTACCGGAAGACTTATGCCAGGCAGAAGGTATGGAGAGGGTCTTCATCAGGCAATTGAAGCGAAAGAAGGTGTTTCAATTCAAAGGGACACCCAGACACTAGCTACAATTACAATTCAAAACTATTTCAGGCTATATGATAAGCTTGCAGGCATGACAGGTACCGCTGATACTGAAGCTGAAGAGTTTGCCAAGATATACAATCTCGATGTGGTAGTTATCCCTACAAACAAACCTGTCATTAGAAAAGATTATCCTGATAGGATATACCGTACATCAAAAGAAAAATGGAAAGCAATAGCAGATGAAATTGAAGAATGTCACAAAAAGGGGCAACCAGTTCTGGTTGGAACTATCTCAGTAGAAAAATCTGAACTTCTCTCAAAGGTTTTGAAAAAGAGAGGAATTAAACATGAAGTACTCAATGCTAAGTACCACGAAAAAGAGGCTCAGATAATAGCAAAAGCAGGAGAAAAAGGCGCTGTCACAATAGCAACCAACATGGCTGGTAGAGGAACCGATATCAAGCTTGGTGAGGGTGTCAGAGAACTCGGTGGTTTGCATATTATTGGAACCGAGCGTCATGAGGCAAGGCGAATTGATAATCAGTTAAGAGGTAGAAGCGGTAGACAGGGTGACCCAGGCTCTTCGAGATTCTATCTCTCTCTTGAAGACGATTTAATGAGACTATTCGGATCGGATAAGATATCCGGGTTAATGTTAAAGATGGGGATGGAAGAAGGCCAGAACATTGATTCTCCACTTGTAACCAAAGCTATAAGCAGCGCACAGAAGAGAGTTGAAAATAGGAACTTCGAAATAAGAAAACAGCTTCTCGAGTATGATAACGTAATGAACGATCAGCGAAACTATATATATTCAAAACGTCGGGAGTTTTTAGATGATGAAAAAATGGAAGAAAAGATACTGGATACTATTGACGAGTTAATTGACCTTAAGTTTGAAGAAATGGAGGTGTCAAAATCGAGCATAGCTCCAGAAAGCGCCTATGCAATATTTGAATGGTTTTATGATATTATAAACAATCGAAGTTCAATAGAGCTATCAACTGACAAAAATTGGAGTAAAACAGAACTAAGAGAAGCTTTGATAAATGCAGCAAAGGATGCATACAAGGATAAGGTGCTTGAACTTGGTGATGATATAGCACCACAGGTATCAAGGATCATAGCACTTCAGTCAATCGATAAGAGATGGAAGGATCATCTTTATGAGATGGATGGATTGAGGGAAGGCATCAGCTATCAGGCCTATGCCCAGAAGGACCCTTTGATAGAGTATAAGTTTCAGGCTTTTAAGCTCTTTCAAGAGCTAATTAAGAATATTAATACAGAAATTGTTAAAAATATATTCAGAGTTCATATTGTACCAACCACAAAACAGAGAAATATTTGGCAGATAAATAAGGTTCAGCATGAAGAGTTCAATCAATTTGGCGAACCTGTTTCCGCAAAGCGAAGTAAATCGAAGTTATTAAAAAATCCTCATGAAGAAGGTATGGTAAAAGTCAGAAACCAGGTTATAGCCGAAAAGAAAATTGGAAGAAACGACCCATGCTGGTGTGGAAGCGGTAAGAAATACAAATACTGCCATGGCAGAAAACAATAGATTCTCTAAACTTCATACTTCTTCAATACTATAACAGCATTCTGGCCTCCGAAGCCAAAGGATTCACTAAGAGATATCCTTACATTCTTCTCTCTTGCAACTTTTGGTACATAATCGAGGTCGCATCTTTTATCAAGATCAGGAGTCGTTTTATCAACGTAATCCAGATCGGGATTGTCAAGGTTTGCAGTGGGTGGAATTATCGACTTTTCCATAGCAAGGATTGTTACTATAGCTTCCAATCCACCTGCCGCACCTAAGGGGTGACCGAAGTAGGATTTGGAAGAGCTTATTGGTATTTTATATGCGTAATCGCCAAAGACCTGTTTTATTATATATGATTCATTTGGATCATTTAAGATTGTAGATGTACCGTGAGCATTTATGTACTCGACTTCCTCCGGGTTCATTTTGGCGATTTTCAATGCTTTCTTTATAGCGTTAATTGCAGACCTTCCATAAGGATCGGGAGCTACAAGGTGGAAGGCATCTTGTGTGAAGCCAAATCCAATTACCTCTGCATATATTTTACAGTCCCGCTTCTGGGCATGCTCAAGACTCTCAAGAATAATTATTCCTGCCCCCTCACCAATAACAAAACCATCCCTATCCCTATCAAAAGGTCTTGATGCCTTCATAGGATCTTCATTCCTCCTACTAAGTGCCTTAATAATATCAAATCCTGAGAACACATAAGAATCAATAGCAGCATCGACTCCTCCGGTGATAATAACATCCTCTATCCCCTGCTTAATCAAAAAGGTTGAAAGGCCTATCGCATGAGTCGCTGATGCGCATGCTGTTGCAACACTGAATCCAGTACCTCTTAAGCCAAACCATTCTGCTGAAACAGAGGCACTTGCATTGATATTTGTATGGGGTAAAGTAAATGGATTTACCTTCTTCGGGCCTCTATCTCTAAGAAACTTTGTATATTCCGGGTATTCAACATCAACATTGGGAACTGATTGTCCAAGAACAATCCCTACTCTATCACTATCAATCCCTGATATATAATAATTTTTTGAGTTAGAGTTTTCTTCGTTTCCAGTATATTCGATACTGTAACCTGCATCCTTCAATGCTAAATAGGATCCAACTACAGCATATTTTGTTGCCTTCCCTGCTCGCTTCAAACATCTACTATTCTCAATATAGTCTCCTGGATTAAAGTTATCAATAGGTGAGCAGATATGACTCCGATACTGGTCAATTTCCACATAATCAAAGTTTACCTTTCTGTAATATCCCTCACCCCTTTTTGCTTTTTCCCAGAAAACATCCTTTCCTATACCTATTGAAGACACAGGACCCAATCCTGTAATTACAACTCTTCTATCCATATACCCCCTCTCATGTTTCTTTTAATTCTAACATGGATACACCAGTTATAAAAGTTAAATATGATGGTATTAATGGTAACACACAGGGAGATACAAAAGAAACAAAACCTGCAAAAAAAGCTGCAAAAACTGAAAGATTACCTGATATACGTAAACTAAGGTCTGGTAAAAAAGCAATCATCTGGGATAATTTTTCAAACTGTCCCAGAATTAAAACAATACCTATACCTATGAGTAATATTCCACTTATAATCTCAACTGTTCTAAAATGACGCTTTATAAACTTTGAAAAAGATAGGAACGATCCATATGCAATTACAGAAAACAAGAACGGCAATCCTAATCCTAGAGAATATGCAATAAGCAAATATATTCCTTTTATAACTGTTTCTTCA
>QNBN01000074.1 GCA_003645695.1 Spirochaetota bacterium
AAACTCATTTTACTAGCAAAAATATAGAAGACCTTGCCACGTCCCTCTGCTCTTGCAAATATATTTTTTTGTGGATATTACTCTTTATTCACATCAAATAGCTTACAGGCAAACTTTTTAATCTACAATTTTTTTGTCATTTCATATGCCATTTTTGTTACTGTGTAAGCATTCGAAGGCCTGGATGCATCGCCTACCAGCACTACTTCTTTAAAATCATTTTTTATCTCTTCGTATAGTTCATTTTCAGGATGAGTTCCCACTGCAAATACAACAACGTCATATCTACCTAAATTTTTGATTTTATCATTATTCGCTTTAACTATCACACCATCTTCTCTAAACTCCTGAATAGCTGTTTTAACCATATAATTAAACTTCATTTTTTCAAGATGCTTTAAAATTAATTTCTTTGTTATTGGCTCCATATCAGAAGCTAATTCTGGTAGAATTTCAACCAGAGTAACGTCGTTGTCATCTTCACATAGCTTCTCCGCAACTTCAAGGCCAATCATACCACCACCAACTACCAAAACTCTTTTGTCTTTAATATCATTTCTGATGAGAGCTTCATTTCCTGATATATGCCATTGGTTTTCTATACCTTTGAATTTAATAAAGTTCGGCATTGCTCCTGTTGCTACAACAACTATATCTGGATTTTCTTCCTTAAGTTTTTCTTTCAAAACGTTTATTCCAGTGTTAATATCAACTCCGCTTATTTCCGCCTCACGGATCAATCCCAGAAGTGGTTTTAACATCATTTTTTTGGGATTAGGAATTGAAGCAAGATAAAATTGCCCTCCAAGCGTCTTTTCTTTTTCATATAATTTTACATTATGTCCTCTTTTTCTTAATACGATGGAAGATATTAAACCAGCAGGACCTCCTCCAATGACTATTGCCTTTTTACTAATTTCAGCTTTCTCTATAGGAGGCTCTGCAACGAATGGATTAACTACACATCCAATACCTGTACCATTTTTTACATTTACAAGACATCCCTGCAAACAGGCACCACAAAACTTTATATCCTCAATCCTATCATTCATAATTTTATTTGGGTATTCAGGATCTATAACCATCTGCCTACCCATTGATACAAAATCAGCAAGATTTTCATTGAAAATCCTGTTAACATTTTCAATTTGTGACATTCTACCCACAACAATTAAAGGAGTTTTGATATTTTGCCTCACCTTCTTTAAAAGATCAAATTGAATATCCTGGGGCAGTGACATATGGTTGTAGTACCATGCTGGATTATCACATGCATTACCCCACCCTACATGAATTGCATCAATTCCCATATCAATTAACTTATTTAAAAACTCAAACTGATTATCAGGATTCAAACCACCATCTACAAACTCGCTACCCGATATTCGCGCTATAACACTCATTTTTCCCTTGTTTTCTAAAACCACCTCTGCAATCCTGAGTCCAAACCTCATTCGATTCTCCGGCGATCCTCCATAATCATCTGTTCTTTTATTGATCCTCTCGGAAATAAACTGGGAAACAAGATACCCATGCCCAAACTGTATCTCAACAGCATCAAATCCTACTCCAGATGCTATTTTTACCTTTTCTCCGAATGATTTAATAATATCATCAATCTCAGATTTATTAAGCGAGTTTGATTTTGCACCAGTGGATGGGCATATAGATTCAGATGAGGATACAATATTGGGAGTTAACTTTGGATTTGCGGCTCTTCCGGCATGATTAAAATGAGCACAGACCAAAGACCCATTTTTATGAATAACATCAATGACCCGGGTAATTCCATCAATACATTCGTTATCAAGGCACATTTGTTTAGGATGTTCGCGGCCATTTTTCTGGACAGCAATAGGCTCAAGAATAACCATAGAAATTCCACCTGAGGAAACTTGATCGTAAAACCTTATCTGTTTATCCGTAATCGTACCTCCTATATTTCCAAACGCAGTTTTTACAGGAGCCATAATCATGCGATTTTTGAGATTTATGTTACCAATCTTTCCCTGTGTTTTAATTGTCATTTCAATCCTCCATCAGTTTTCTTTTATATTATAATATATTAATATACTAATATTTATCAATAATCAAATATAAAAATTGGCATATCTCTTATGAATTCTTAATCAAAAACTTAAATAATTTCTTTCAATATTGAGAAGTGGTAAAATTCCATTTTGCAGTTTTTAATTTTATATGTTAATATTAAAATAAACTGCTAATTGGTGATTTATAATGGGAAAACCTGTTGTATTAAGAGGTGATGGTATTGTAGAAGGAATAGCTTTTGATAAAGCCTTTGTATATACTCCTGAAAAACTACAAATCCCTAAACATTTTCTCAAAGATGAACATATAGAAAACGAAATAGGGAGATTGGATAGGGCTATTGAAACCCTGAAAGAACAGTTAAATGAGGAGAAAAAAAGGCTTCTAGAAGAAATCGGAACTGGAGAAGCCGATATTATTCAAAGCCATATCTTGATAACTGAAGATCCATTCTTTACCGAAGATGTTCCAGAACAAATAAGAAAGAAGAAAAGGAATGCAGAATGGATCATAATGGATGGTTTAACAAAGGTACTGGATAATTTTAAGGGTATTGATGATATCTATTTCAAAGAGAGAGGCAGAGATATTGAAGATATCTCGATGAGAATAATCAAGCAATTAAAAGATCTTGACGATTCCGATTTTTTAGAAGGCAAAGAAGGAATTCTTGTAATCAAAGAATTAATCCCATCATTAATATTCAAAATTGATACAAAAAAGATCAAGGGTATTGTTTCAGAATTCGGAAGTGAGACATCACATGCAACAATTTTGGCTAAGTCTCTTGAGATACCAGTAATAATAAACGTTAAAAAAGCCACCAGAAAAATAGAAAATGATGATTTTTTGATCATTGATGGTAACGTTGGATACGTATTGGTAAATCCTTCAAAAAATCAAATTGAAGAATATAAAAAAATTCAGGACAAGTATTTTTCCTATAAAAAAAATCTTGAAAAAATATCAGCTCTCCCGCCTGTTACAAAGGATAAAGTAAAAATTTCCCTCCAGGCAAATATTGAAATAGTTCCAGGTTCAGATATTGCGCTTCACTATGGCGCTGAAGGAGTTGGATTATTCCGCACTGAAATGCCATTTATGATTCATAATAGACTAATCCCTGAAAATGAACAGTTTGAAATTTATAAAACCCTTGTAAAAGTATTTAAAGATAAACCGGTTATAATTCGTACCCTCGACATCGGAGGGGATAAGCTTTTTCCATATCAAAATATACTACCCGAATTTGAGAAAAATCCTTTTCTTGGCTTAAGATCAATTAGACTTTCGCTTTTCAAGCAAAATATATTTCGAGAACAAATCAGGGCTATCTTAAGGGCAAGTGCTTACGGAAATGTAAAGATTCTCATACCAATGATATCGAGTGTGGAAGAGGTATTAAAGGTTAAAGAAATAATTGAAGAGGAAAAACATCGGCTCCGGAACCGTAATATTTCCTTTAATCAAAATATAGAACTTGGAATTATGGTTGAAATACCTTCAGCTGCTCTATCTTCAGAATCAATTATCAAGCATTGCGATTTTTTCAGCATTGGGACAAATGATCTTGTGCAATATACCCTGGCTGTTGACAGAACCAACGAGAATGTTGCATCTTATTATGTCCCGGAAAACCCAGCTGTTTTAAAGCTTATATATTTAACAGCTCAGGCGGCAGTTAATAGTGATAAAATCTGCGCAGTTTGTGGTGAACTAGCAGGTGATCCCCTGTATACCCCCTTCTTTTTAGGGGTAGGCATCAGAGAACTTAGTATGCAGGCTAACAGGATTCCCGAAGTCAAAAGATACATAAGAAATATAGATATTTCACAGGCTGAAAATCTGGTACATGAACTCCTAAAACTTCCTCTTGTTAGTGATATTAAAAAACTACTTGTGGATTTCTACAATGAACATTTTCCTGGGAACAGCAGTGAAACCGGCTATTCCAGATCATCATCATCATCAACATATTCATAATCCGGAAACTCATAGTAACACTCTGGACATCGCCAGTCAGGATATTCAAGTACATAACCACATCTCGGACAGCGTATTTTATTTGATTGAGCTTCTTTTATCTTATCTTCATGAGAGTATATCTTTGTAATTACCTCAATACCTTCTAGTTTTGATACTATACCTTCAGCATCCTCCTTGCTCAATTTCTTTACCTGGAGTGTATCGGTCTGTTGAAAATAGTCTTTCATCTCCTGATAACCCTTTTTTACATAAGAATTGACAACCTCAATAACCTTATCCTCCTGTTCCGGTTCAATAATATCCGTTATTTCTACATAGTATAGGTCCTTTTTCTTTGCCATTCTTGCAATCCTTTAACTTTATGTTTTTATTTAAAGTTTGAAATATAGACTAAGCATTACTGGGAACAGGTTCTTCCATGCCGAGTTCTTTCTCCCTTTTCTTTGCAACAACTACAGAAATCCAAACACTAATTTCATATAACAACAACATCGGCACAGCAAGCATTACCTGGCTTACCACATCGGGAGGTGTTAGAATAGCTGCAATAACAAATATACCAAATATTGCATACCTTCTACCCTTCTTCATTATTTCAGGTGTTACTATACCTATTTTTGATAGAAAGAGAACTACCAACGGTAGTTCAAACATAAGCCCAAATGCAGCAATCATTTTTCCAAGAAAAGATACATAGGCATTTAAGGTTATCATCGGTTTTATATTCTCTTTTGAAAATGATAGTAAAAACCTCATCCCTAATGGTAGAACACCCCTAAAGGCAAAAGCTGCACCGATTAAAAAAAGAATGTATGATACAGGACCGAAAAATATCAAATACTTTCGTTCCTCCTTTTTAAGGGCAACACTAACATACATCCATATCTGATATAAAATGAAGGGCATTGCTGCAACAATTCCTACTAGGAGAGATAACTTAATCATTACAAAAAAAGCTTCCGTAGGGTTAATAAATACTAAGTTCTTTATTCGTCCTACCTTCACAACAAACTGTAGTATATCATTTATAAAAAGATAGGCTCCAATAGATGCTAAGGCAACAGCAATAAGGCAGTATATAACTCTTTTCTTAAGCTCATCTAAATGTTCAACAATAGTTAGAGGTTTATCTTCCATTAATAAACTCTTCCAAAATCTCCATTTTATAAAATAATTTATATTAAATTTTATTATACACCCATTTTAGTAGATATGTCAATTTACATTTTTAAAAATATAGCTAATCTTTTTTTACAATACCTCAGGATTTAAAATCCACCTTGGTCTTCTTCCTTTTAAAACCCTTTCTATTTCATCCATTGAATATTCCATTAGATTTTTAAGGCTTTCCTCCGAATACCATGCTATATGAGGGGTAACAATTATCCTATCATTATTAAGAATAGGATCGTCCTTATCGGGTGGTTCAACATCCATAACATCTATGCCTGCACCGGCCAGTCTCCCCTCATTAATAGCTTTTAGTATGGCGTTATAGTCAACGATTCTGCTTCTTGCCGTATTAATAAGAACAGAATCCTTTTTCATCATTCCGACGGCATTTTCATCAATCATTCTGAATGTTTCATGGGTTAGAGGAGCATGAATACTGAGATAATCCGAGGTTTTTAAAATATCATCCAGATCATAAACTCTTTTAACTTCAAGAAAATTAAATATGTCGTCATGCAGGTAAGGATCGTAGGCTTGGACATTCATCCCGAATCCTTTAGCTTTGGGTACAAGAGCTCTTCCAATTCTGCCTAATCCAATAATGCCTAAAACTCTATTTTTAAAATTGTATATTGGTTTTGCAACATTGTAATCCCATTTGGCCTGCGATGTTTCTTTAATCAATAGCTTTATTTTTCTTGAGACGGCTAACAAAAGCGCTATGGCGTGATTGGCAACCTCATCCGTACAATAAACTGGAACATTGCTAACCACCATCCCATGTTGTGTTGCGGCTTCGATATCGACACAGTCATATCCAACCTGCATTGCCAGTATCATTTTGCCCTTTTTCATACTCTCAATAATTCTTCTGTCTATCTGTCTTCCTATTACAACAACCACCGAAGCATCATTAAGTTCATTCATCAAAGTTTTTTCATCCTCTGCCCTAACAGGGACAATGGTAGCTCCTATTTCTTTAGCCCTATTTTCAAAATATTCCAATTTTGGAAATTTCATAAAGAATCTTCTGCTTGTTACTACTATTTTATCCATTTTTTAATTCCACCTCCATTGATCAGTCTTTTTTTAACTCAATATATCTTCAAAGTGAAGAGTCAATTCCGACGACCTATTTTCATTAAGAACCTTGATTCATTAAGCAAAAAATATGTAATTCCCTATATGATAAATAATCAGGCACTTTGCTTGAAAGAGCAAAACCCCATTTTTATAGCAATCTTATTGATTACTTCCAGATTAAACCGCATTAATGCTAAAGTAAAAAAACACTCATAATTCTATTGTAATATAAGATTTGACAGAAACTATATCAATGAAAATTCCCGATAAAATCTTAATTAAAGTTTCAACAAAATTCTTATAAATAGCTATTTATATTGAATTAGATTAATTTTAATAGCGTTGACTATACTGCTAAAAAAGATTATTTTGTTAATCGAATGTAAAACTTTTTTGGTCGATTTTTATGAACGATAAAACAAACTCGAAAAAAGAAAAGATAATAGAAACTGCTACTAAGATATTTTCTAAATTTGGTATGAAAAAATCCACAATGGATGAAATAGCAAAGAAGATCCGTATGGGCAAATCCACGTTATATCATTATTTCAAAAATAAGGAAGAGATATTTTTAACAGTAGTTAAAAGGGAATCTGACATTCTCAGAAAAAATCTGATAAGAGCAGTAACTGAAGCAGATAACCCAAAGGATAAGTTTAAAGCATATGCAATTACCAGGATGAGAAATCTTAAAGAATTACGAAACTACTATGCAACCCTTACCGATGAATATCTTTCGATGTATTCATTCTCAGAGAAAATTAGGAAGGAGTTTCGAGAGTTTGAGTTTAATATTTTAAAGGAAATATTCTATGAAGGAATCCAAAAAAAGATCTTCGATATTGAAGACCCCGAACTAATTGCTGAAACAATTATTATTGTATTTAAGGGATTTGAGTATCAATTTATCACGAATGAAACTTATTTAAATGTAGAAAACCATCTCGACGTTATAATAGATGTATTTTTTAATGGGATATTAAAGCATAAACCATAATTTTCTATATTTTTTTACAATTCAATCGAACTTAAAACATTTTTGTTCTAAAAGGACTATTAAAATGAAAACCCTTCCTGAGAAGATTGTAAATTTTAGGATACTAATAGTTGTTATTGTTGTACTATTAACCTTTTTACTTGGATATGGGATTAAATATCTAAAAATAAATAGTGATATTACATCCTATCTTAAACCAGATGATCCTGCGATGGTGCTTTTTAACAGGGTAGGCAAAGAATACGGCGGCAACTTAATGGTTTTAATAGCCTTAAAAACGGATGATGTTTTTACCTATCCTGTGCTAAACTTTATAAATCACCTCGACGAAAAGATCTCCCAGATTAAGGGTATTTCAAGTACTACAAGTATAATAAATATGGTTGATATTAAAGATACAGGTAACGGAATTGAGGTTGGAAAACTTATAGATAAAGGAAATATCCCAAAGGATAAAGAGAGTCTTGAACATCTTAAAAATTATGTTATGTCGAAAGAAATTTACAGGGGAAAAATCATTTCGAATGATGGTAAAACAACATTGATTATCTGCAGACTGTCTCAGGATGCAAACAAGATAGATGTCGCAAAAGAAATAAAAAAGATAACAGAGAAAATGAAAGGCAATTACAAATTATACTACAGCGGCTATCCAATGGAGCAGTACGAGATGAGCCGCTTTCTTGCCATTGATCTCAGAAATCTTATTCCTATCGTTATTCTGGTAATTATTATCGTTCTATTTGCGAGTTTCAGAAACATAAGGGGTGTTCTCCTCCCTCTTATGATAGTTGTTATTTCAACAGTGTGGACAATGGGATTAATGGGATATCTCGGGATTAAGCTTTCAATAGTATCGAATATTATTCCTGTTATACTTCTCGGATTAGGAACTGCATATAGTATACATTTTATCGCCAGATATTATGAAGACATAACTTCCGAGGAGAATAAACTCATAGATATACAAAAAACAATAAAAAACATCGGCGTTCCTATTATTCTTACAGCATTAACAACTATTGCAGGATTTCTCTCCTTCCTTGGAGCATATATCACAGCGATAAGTCAGTTTGGAATATTTACCGCCATCGGAGTATTTTTTGCTGTAATACTCTCCCTTACCTTTCTACCTGCTGTTCTCGCAATATTAAAGGTAAAGCATAGTGCAATTTCCGAGGGGAAAAACCATTTTTTAAAAAATTTCATGGTGATAATCAGCGGTATGGTAATAAAACATAAAAAGATTATAGTAATTGTAACCTTTTCTATTTTTGTAGCTGCTCTTTTTGCTATCCCAAACATTAAAACTCAAACACAGATATCTGACTTTTTTCCAAAAAACTCTGAAATAAGGAAATCTGAAAGACTGATTAAAGATAACTTTGGCGGTTCAACCCCAGTTCAAATAGTAATAAGGGGAGATATTAAAGATCCCTTTACCCTTAAGAAGATGTATGAGCTTGAAAAATATCTTGATACTCTGCCCTATATGAGCAATCCTCAATCTCTGGCCGATCTCATTAGTGAGATGAACAAAATAGTAAACGGCCATAAAATCATTCCTGCAAAAAAAAATGAGGTTACTAACCTTCTGTTTTTACTTGAAGGCCAGGAAATAATGGATCAACTTGTTAATAAAGACTACTCCGAAGCTATTGTTCAGGCTACTTTTGGCACAACTGACAGCAAAATTGTGAAAGAAACGATAAATAAAATTAATACGTATCTTGATCAAAACCTGCGGGGCAGATATAAAATAATACACTTCAATAATTTAACACAGAGAGTTAAAAACTATCTTTTAAAGAATACTGCTAACCTAATAGAGATGGACATAGAAAAGTATTTAAGAAATGATGTAGACCAAGGCTCAATAGAGCAATTTCTCATTGACAACTTCAGGTGGGATGGGTTTAGCCTTACACAGGAAGATGAACATGCTCTTAGACAAGATCTGTTAACCTTTTTTAACGAAGAATCAGAGGTTATAATTGATTCTTCCGAGGATATTCTAAATGAAATTAACTCAATTATAAGGTATTCAAAATTAAAAAAGGCGAATTATAGTGAAATCGTAAATCTTATGTACAGCACAATACCAAAAAAATGGTGGAAGGAAGAGCCTGATGTTATAAAATCCTCGGCAGAGTTTGTTTATCAAAAGGTCATAAGTTGTCAATTAAACTCCTATGTAAACAAACTTGCTTTTGATTTACTTACTACCCTATTCCCACATGAAAAAATTGATGATTCCTTAATCAGGAAAATCGGTGATGACATTTACTATTTGAGTTATGGTAATTTTGCTGTTCCCCAAAATTTAAATGTTGACATCAAGACATTGCAATCTATTGAACTATCTTCAGATATAACAGGTATGATAAAAATTGTTGAAAGGTTAAACTATAGCCTTATAAAAAGCCAGATACAAAGTGTTATAATTGCCATAATTATCGTCCTGTTAATACTATCTATACAGTTTAGGTCATTAAAGGTTGGTTTAATAGTATTGTCACCTATTGTTTTTGTAATTCTATTGAACTTTTCAATAATGGGATATACTTCAATACCGCTGGACTACGCCACAATGCTGGTTGGCAGTATTCTGATTGGTGTCGGAATTGATTACTCCATTCACTTCTCCTCCAGATTCAAAAAAGAGCTTCATAGATCGGATAATGATTTCATTAATCTTAAAAATACCCTTACCACAACCGGTGTTGCAATTATCATCAATGCATTAATGGTTGCCTTTGGATTTCTTGTACTCGTAGCAGGCAAACTTACAATAGTGAAGAGAGAAGGCTGGATGGTTGCTGCTTTAATGATAATAAGTGCTTTTGCTGCAATTATATATTTGCCTTCTATCTTCTTACTTATGAAAAAAAAGCTAAATAGCTTTATAAAAAACAATAACAAATCCTAGGAGGGAAAAAATGAGAAGGTATACCTTTACTGCAATTTTGACTGCCACAATATTCATAACTAATCTCGTATTTGGAATGAATGCGATTGATATTGTAAAAAAGGGTGACGATGTATCAAATGCACCAAAAGATGCACATATAATTTCAACAATGACAATCATAGATCAAAATGGTAATAAGAGCATTAGAAAATCTGAGATATACCAGAAAGGCACAGAAAAAAGGCTAGTAAGATTCTTATATCCACCGGATCAAAAGGGAATAGCTTTTTTGAGTCTGCCCAACGATGTTATGTATCTATATCTACCAGCTTTTCATAAGATAAGACAAATCGCATCTCATGTCAAAAATCAAAACTTTGCAGGGACAGATTTTACATATGATGACTTGAGCGCCTTTAGATTGTCTAAATCCCACAAAGCTACTCTAATTTCGCAGGATAATGAATATTACATTGTAAAATTGGTTCCACAAAAAAGTGAAGGGAAGGAGTACAGTTTTCTCAAGGTATGGTACAGAAAGGATAACTTCTATCCAATGAAGGTAGAGTATTACAATAAAAATGGAGAACTCTATAAGATTTTATCAAGAAGCAATCTAAAAAAGATAAAGGGCTATTGGATCGCTATGCAAATGGAAGTTAAAAATATAAAAAAGAACCATATGACCCGGAGCAAAATGGATAAGGTCGAATTTGATATTGGTCTTTCCGATAGGGTTTTTACCAAAAGATTTTTAATTAGATCTAGATAGGAGGTGGTTTATATGAAAAAAAGAATGCTTCTAATATCTATTACCCTGTTTTCCTTATTCACTGCAATTTCATCATATGTTTTTGCAGACAGTCCTGGCAAACTCTCTATAAACGGATACATTGAGACCAATAATCTTTTGAGGCTAAAAAATGGCAATATTAATTCAAACCTCAATACCCTTGGTTTGAAATTTGAAGGCTCTACTGATAGGTATCACTATTTCTCAGAATTGGCCTTTAGCTATTATGGTAAATCCAATTTTTCTTCTAACGATGTTGAAGAGTTGGCAAACCTTCAATCCGTTACTCCGATTGAACTAAATCTAAAAGAAGGCTACCTTGATCTGTATAGTTTTTTATTCCCCTTTCTTGATGTAAGGGTTGGTAAACAGATTATAGTATGGGGAACTGCAGACAAAGTTAACCCAACAGGCAATATCTGTCCATCAGATAT
>QNBN01000075.1 GCA_003645695.1 Spirochaetota bacterium
GAAACTGCTTATATTGAAAAATAGCAGGAGTTTTGAGATACAATTTTATTGTAAAAATTTTATTTTGTTTTTTAATAGAACAATGAATATTATTTAAGTAGTATTGATAACCATAAATATGAAGAATACATATTTTAGAAAGGGGAGACCATGATAAAAAATAGCAATGATGCCGAATTAGAAGCCTGTTTAAATGTTGCAAACTTGATGGTAGCTGCCGCAAGAACAGCTCCAAAGGCGAGAGGATTTGATTCTCTCTACACGCTCATAGTAACTGGAGAGGAAAAGGATAAACTTGCCAATTATATGAAAGAGTACGGAGAAAAGATGGATATAAGTTTTTTTGTAAGAGATTCAGTAAACGTAAAAAACTCTCCTGTCGTGGTTCTTTTGGGAGTTTCAGTTGAGCCTATTTATATAAAGGGATGCAATTTCTGTGGTTTTGATGGTTGTGAGGAATGTAAAAAGAACGGTGGGTATTGTGCTTACAAAACAACTGATCTGGGAATTGCACTTGGATCAGCTGCAGGGATTGCAAGCCTTCATCACTGTGATAACAGGATCATGTATTCCGTATCTAAAGCAGCCCTTGATCTTGGCTACTTCCCCGAAAAGGTAAAAGTTGCCTTTGGCATTCCATTGAGTATTACAGGAAAAAATCAGTTTTTTGATAGGAAGCATTAATGATTAATTTATAATTATTAAAATCATTTAAAATTTTAACTCTAATTTCTAAAATAATCTGGATTATATCTTAATCCTGAAATAATCAAGTAGCCTGATTTATCATATTTTGATTTTAAAAAATTGGTTCTCAATTATTTTATAGCTTTAATACCTCATCTTCCCTTTCTCTAAAATATTGGGTCGAAGTTTTTACCAGATTATCCAGAAGCTGTGGATTGGGCCTTCCGTACATCGCTGGGTATGGATCTCCACCGGGGCCAAGAGGTTCAGGAGTTACAAAGCATGATCCATCATTATTATAGCCTATAAGATAGAGTGACATGATAATTATATCAATATCCAAAAAACCAGTGCCCAGAGCCCCTCGGTTTGTATCTGCCATATGGAGGTTTGTCAACATTCCATCTGCTTCCACAATTGCCTTTCCAATGTGATGCTCCTCAACGAGCATATGATACACATCACCATTTATATGCCTGACGCCAGGGTGATTCACAGAATTTATATATTTTTTTGCATCTTCAAAACTATGACAAAAACTTACTTCAGCTGACCTTATTGGTTCAATTGCAGCCCTGATATTATATTTAACAAATAAATCTGCAACAATCCTTAAGGTTTCAACTGATCTATCAAACTCCATACTATCATACTTTTTTTGTCTACCTACAGCGCCTGGAACAACTAAAAAATACTTTGCCCCAAGTTCTGCACCCATTTCCAAATTTCTCTTTATATAGTCGATCGCATTTTGCCTTACAAAAGGATTATTTGAAGATAGATCATTATCTTTTGAAAACATACCGCAGATTCCAGCAACCTCAATACCATAATCAGATAACACCTTCCTCACTTCTTTTGGATTATATCCAAGATCCTCTCCGTACTTATTACCATGCAATTCTATATAATGAATACCATATCTATGTAGCCTTTCAGCAGTTTTTTCTAAGGATTCCATTCCGAATCCCCAATTGGACCAGGAGAACTTTAATCTATGCTTCAATTTATCAGGATACTCTTTTTTGAGGTTTATAAATGCATCAAAAATTTCCTTATCTTTAATTTTATAGTTTTGAGGTTTCATATTTTTTTCCTCTTTATTATATTCTATTATTTTCTTTTTATTTTCTAAATCGGTAATACACAGAAGAGGTTCTACTTTCTGAACTTATCTATTATAACGGCTATAACAATAAGCAGCCCTATAAAGACTTGTTGGTAGAACGGTGAGACATTCAGTAAATTCAAACCATTCCTTAAGACCCCTAAGAAAAGCGATCCAATAACTGTTCCGATAACTCCACCTCTACCTCCAAATAAACTGGTACCGCCAATTATAACTGAAGCTATAACATCAAGCTCCCAGCCCATACCTGCTGTTGGTTGACCTGAATTGACCCTTGCAGCTAGGATTACGCCTGCAATTCCAGAAGTTAGTCCTGATATACCAAACACTATAGTCTTGTAGAGGTCTACAGGTATAGCTGCTAGTCTTACTGCCTCTTTGTTCCCACCAATTGCATAAATATATTTACCAAAGGTAGTTTGAGATAGAAAAAAATATGCAATAATGATAACTCCTGTGTATATAATAACAGGTATGGGAACGGGACCAACCATACCACCGCCTATAGCATTAAAACTTGAGTTAAGGCCACTAATAGGGTATCCCCCAGTATAGATAAGTGCCAATCCTCTAGCAATAGACAGCATTCCAAGGGTAACTATAAAAGAATGAACATTAGTCTTGGTAATTACAAACCCCATTCCAAGACCCAGGGTAAGAGAGATCAAAAGCGGTATAAGAGTTGCTAAAAAAGTGCCCATGCCATTGTTAACCTGCAAACCAGCTGCAATAACACCAGAAAGGGCAACTACTGAGCCGACAGACAGGTCAATTTCAGCACTTAGAATAACAAATGTCGATCCTACTGCAATTATTCCAAGCATGGATACCTGTCGAATGATATTAAATATATTTCTTGGTGATATAAAAACCGGAGTTAGAATGGTCATTATTCCACAGGTTAGTAAAAATGCAATAGCTATTCCATACTCCTTTAATGCAATTAATGCGTAATGCCCTGCCTTTTTTAATATATCCACTTTTCCCTCTCAAAAATCACGCACGATTATGTAAGCCAGAAGGAGATGTTCTCTCCTTCTGGCAAATTACTCGTTACCATCTTATTTCGTTGTACTTTTCTGCCTTTGTTAAGTTTTCTTTTGTAATCAAAGTCGGTGTCACATATATTTCATGTTTCGGTGGTTTTTTTCTGGAACGTATATAATTTACAAGATATCTCATTGCTTCTCTTACCTGTAACCCAGGGTGTTGCTCAATTGTAGCATCAATCTTACCCTGTGCAATCGCCTTAAGTGCATCAGGGATCGCATCAAAGGAGACAAGCACCAGTTTGTCAAGATTGTACCTTGATTGAATAGCCTGAAGAGCACCCATCATCATATCATCATTGTGAGCCCACACTGCATCAAACTGAGGATGTGAAGTTATGGCATCTTCCATTACTCTTAACCCGTTTTCTCTATCAAACTGGCCTGTTTGGCTAAACACAATTTGCATCTTCGGAAAATCCTTAACAACTTGATGAAATCCGCTACCACGATCTATTGCAGGTGAAGAACCCGGAGTTCCTTGAAGCTCAATGATCTTTCCTTTACCATCCAGTTTTGCAGCAACATATATTGCAGCCATTCTTCCTCCTTCAACATTATCAGCTCCGACATGCACCAGGTATGGGGCACCCACTACCTTTCTATCAAAAGTAGCACAGGGTATACCTGCTCTATCAAGCTCATTTAAAGCAGGAACCAGGGCCTTAACATTTATTGGCGAAATCAAAACTCCATCCACTTGCTTTACAATCATATCTTCTACATCAGAAGTTTGTTTTGATACCTTGTTAAGGCCATCATAGACTATCACCTTAACACCCAATCTGTTTCCTTCATCTATAGCCACATCCTTGGTAAAAACAAACCACGTAAAATAGAGACTTGGAACAGAAAAACCTATAGTGATCTTTTTGTTCCTTGCAAAAGCCGTAGAAAAGCTTCCAATCACGGAAACTATGGTTAAAATCACAACCAATAAAACCCATAAACTCTTTTTACGGTTCATTTTTAAATACCCCCTTTTAAATTTAAATTTTTATTAAAAGAAAAAATCAAATTATTTAAGAATCAGCTTCCTACTAAAAGCTTCACAACATCATCAACCGTCAGGTTTGATGCCTTTTCATCTCCAACTTTTAAACCACGATTTAAAACAACTATTCTATCAGCTACTGAAAAAACCTCCGGGATATTGTGGCTAATAAATATTACCGATATTCCTTTTTCTTTTAAACTTAGAATGAGGTCAAGAATAACCTTTCTTTCTTTAACCCCAATAGCAGCCGTGGGCTCATCCATAATGATAACTTTAGGGCTCAAATAAACTGTTTTTCCTATTGCTACTGCCTGACGCTGCCCACCTGATAGGTTTTGTACGATTGTTTTGACAGAATCAATGTGTATTTTCAGGTTTCTCATTACCTTTTCAGCTTCACTATATGTCCTCTTTTTATCGATCACTCCAAAAAGTTTACCCAAAACGCCCTTTTTAAACTCTCTACCTAAAAATAAATTGGAGGCTACATCGAGATTCTCTACAAGAGCAAGGTCCTGATAAACAGTTTCAATGCCAAGTTCCTTAGCTATTTTGGGATTTGAGATTTCTACTTCATTTCCTTCAAAATAAATCTTTCCATCGTCGGGTGTTAATGCACCTGATAAAATTTTAATGAGGGTTGATTTGCCCGCCCCATTATCACCAACCAGTCCCACGATTTCATTGTAATTTAGATCAAAATCTACATCCTGAAGAGCAACTACCCCACCAAAATGCTTATAAATCTTTTCCATTTTAACAAGTGAAGTTGCTGTGGATGTTTTCGCTGTTACTTGCATTTGGCTTTCATTTTATGTATAAATTTTTTTGTAAGAGGAATTGTTCCACCTTACTTAGTGTGATATCATATTTAATTGCAAAACAATTTATAGTAAAAATTAAAATAATATTTACATATGTGTATACACCCTATTCAAACGATTAGACCACTAATAGTACAGCAATTGCAATCTGAATTGCTCACATCGGAGTGAAACCTAATTTTAAAAAATATTAAAAAAATCTGCTATTCTATTTTAAAAACTTTATTATTTAAACTGCTTTTAACCCACAGATTTTACAAATAATAATCAAGCAACCTTTATATTGTTATAAAGTATCTATCTCCCACTGTTTTATCGCTAAGATTACAATGAAGACCTATGAAAACGTTTTTATAAATCTTATCATTCCGCAAATTTCTTGTCAATAATTTTTTAATTATTATCTCTTTAAATCCTAATTTTTACTTCAAACAATTTTTTAACTGCATCCAAATATGAGTTAATCAATTAATATTGATTTTCCAAAGTAAAAAAGTAGCATACTAAATACATCATTTTTATACGGATTTTTTCATTTCGGCTAATTTTCTTGAATAAAATTAAAAAAAATATTAAACATTTTTAAATAAAACCGATATAAATATCAGGTGGATGGATTGTGGTTAATGATCAAACACCTCTAGAGGGGGTCAGTGGAGGGCACCGCTGACCCTTTTTTAAATTTTTTAAACAATAATTAAATACTTTATCAACTCAAATTCAGTTTTTTCATGTATAATTCCTTTAAATCAATATCATTATTCTTAAGTTCAGGTGGGGTAATATCGAGATCTGCTTTTATGAATTCATAAATCAAGGTAATATCTCTGTCACTATTAACTCCTACGGCTGCCTTTAATCTATTATCTTCATAAAATCCAGCAATGAATCCTTCTTTGCTGATTTTTCCTCTATAAACAATCATATCAAAGTTTGGAGAATACCCTACATATTTAATATTAATATCGTATTGTTCAGTCCAGAAAAAGGGTACCTCTCTGTATGGCAGAACCTTACCCATCATGGTTTTTGCAACATGTTGTCCCTGGCGCTCGGCCTCTACCCAATGTTCAATCCTTCTTGTTTCGCCCGTGTGGTAATCAGGAACAAGTGCGATATCACCAGCGGCAAAAATATCCTGTATTCTACTCTGCAACATCTCATCCACAGGAACTGCATTACCCTCCAGCAATCCAGTTCCTTCAAGAAAATCCACTGCAGGAACCACTCCGATTCCCGCAATAACTGCATCAGCTTCAACTTTGGCACCCTCCTCCAGTACAACCCCTTTAATATGACTATCACCCACAATCTCTTTAATTTCACCATTATGAAAGTTTACACCTCTTTTGATATGCTGCTCCTTTATAAAATTGCCTATATCCTCGCCGAACACTCGTTTAAATGGTATTTCTGATGTTGTTACAATATGCACTTCATAGTCCTTCTCACTTAAAAAAGAAGCAACCTCAAGAGAAATAAAACCAGATCCAATCAATACTATCTTTTTTTTATTTTCAATATATTTTTTGATAGCCTGAGCATCAGATAAACTCCTAAGAAGAAAAAAACCAATTTTATCAACACCGGGAATCTGTGGTGTTCTTGGAATCCCGCCTGTAGCAATAAGAAGTTTATCATAGCTAATTTGAGCACCATGAGCACATACAATTAACTTTCTTTCTATGTTGATTTCAACCACTTTATGATTAAATAAAAAATCAATCTTTAATTTTTTGTAAAAATCCTCTGATTTAATATAAACATACTTATCTTCCAATCCACCTGATATATAATTCTTTGAAAGATTGGTTCTATCATAGGGTAAACTATCCTCCTCAGTTATGATAACTACTCTTCCTTCAAATCCCCCTTTGCGAAGATTAATAGCACACGAAACTCCTGCAGCTCCGGATCCTATAATAACGTATGTTTCATTGCTTAAATTTTCAGGAACCTTAATTTCCCTTTTATTTGGACCTTTAATATAGATATATTCACCTTCCATCTTAATATCATAAACAGGAAGGTCGTCAAAAGCAGGGGGTAAATATACCGAGCCGTCAAATATATTAAACTGAGCATTATGGCAAGGGCATACCAACAGATTTTTAATAAGAGTACCTCTTTCAAGTCTCTCACCATAGTGTGTACATTTTGATCCATATGCGTATAACTTCCCTTCGTACCTTATTAACATTGCCTTTTTATCTTCATAAGCAACGATTTTTACCTCACTATCTCTAAAATCGCTTACCTTTCCGACTTTATGCCAATTTTCATTCTCACTTTTTTCTGTTTTCCCCATAGCAACATCTCCTATAAGTTTATCAAAACCTATATATTCAACTATTCATAATTATTAGCGGGATATAAATAATTTATACTTCAATGATTACAGGAACAATCAGCGGAGATTCTCCAATCTCCTTGCTTAAAAACTTTCTAAGCTCCTTTCTAACTTTATTTCTTATATTTTCCCAGTTTAAGTTTTGATAACCATACTTTTTAACATGTTCTCTAACTAAATTGAAAACCAAACTCTTACCCTTCTCCAAAAGCTCTGTATTTTTATAATTAACAAATCCTCGCGATATGACCTCAGGATTAAAAATCTCATGATTTTCTATTGATATCGGTATAATTATGGTAATTATTCCATCCTGCGCCAATTTATACCTTGTAGCAAGTATATCTTCTTCTATACCACCAATATTTTTCCCATCTATATACACATTGTCTATATCTAACCGTCCATCTATTTCAATTTTTTCATCCGTAATTTTAACTATATTGCCATCTTCGACAATCAGAATTCTTTCTTTTGGGATACCCATGAATCTTGCAAGAGCAGCATGATGTACTAAATGTCGAAACTCTCCGTGTATTGGCATAAAATACTTCGGCTTTGTTAAAGTAAGCATAAGCTTCAGCTCCTCCTGCGCTGCATGGCCTGAAACATGGAGGTCTTCATAACCTTCATAGTAGACATAAGCTCCTTTTCTGTATAAACGATTAATTACCCTTGTTACTGTTTTCTCATTTCCAGGTATTATTGAAGCTGAAAGGATAACGGTATCGGTTTCTTTAATAGAAATATAGGGATAAGAATCATTTGCTATTCTGGTTAACATGGACATAGGTTCGCCCTGGCTTCCAGTTGTTAATATCACAACATTTTTTCTCTTGCTTTCTGTAATTTTTTTCGGAGATACTATTATTGATTGTGGATAATCAATGTACCCGAGCCTTCTTGCCATTGCAATATTTTCTTCCATACTCTTACCAAGGATTGCCACCTTTTTTCCTATTTTTTTACAAACATCAAGTATCTGCTGAATTCGATATATATTAGATGCAAATGTTGTAACAAGCACCATTCCCGGTGCGGTCGTTATAGCCTTTAAGAGCGATTCTTTCAAGTTTGTTTCCGATGGAGTATAACCTCTGGTCTCCACATTGGTTGAATCCGACATTAGAAGCAATACTCCTTCTTCCCCATAACTTGAAAGTTTATAAAAATCAAGATATTCATTGTTAACAGGTGTATAATCAATCTTAAAATCTCCAGTGTGGATAATATTACCATAGGCTGTCTTTATTGCTATTCCAAGACAATCAGCTATACTATGACTAACCTGGAAAAACTCAAGACTAAAATTACTAAAGCTTAGAGTATCCCTTGGTTTTATTTCTACAAGTTTTGCCTTTTTATAAAGCGAATGTTCTTTAAGCCTGTTTTCTGCCAAACCCAGTGTTAATCTTGTTCCATAAACTGGAACGTTTATCTCTCTTAGGAGATATGGTAAAGCCCCAATATGATCCTCATGTCCATGAGTTAACACAATCCCTTTGATTTTATTTCGTTTTTCGTATAGGTAGCTAAAATCAGGGATGACAAAATCAATACCAGCCATGTAATCTTCCGGAAACATCATCCCCGCATCTACTATGATGATTTCAGAATTGTTCTCAAAAACCATCATATTCTTGCCAATCTCTCCTACCCCACCAAGGGGTATAATTTTATAATCTATTATATTTTTCATAATTAGATACCCGTATGTCCAAATCCACCACTATTTCTCTTTGTAATATCCAACATAATTTCATCTTCAACTTCATCAAATGTAATTTTCTCCACTTTCATAAATACCATCTGTGCCACCCTCATGCCTCTTTCAACTTTAAATATTTCTTTACCGAAGTTAATCAAAATTATTTTAACTTCTCCTCTATAGTCAGAATCTATTGTACCAGGGGTATTCAAAACAGTTACTCCAAATTTAACAGCAAGCCCGCTTCTGGGTCTAATCTGAGCTTCAAAACCCTCGGGTATAGAGATTTTTATCCCCGTTGGGATTAGCTTAAAGTCACCAGGATTTATTTTTATGGGTTCTTTAATAGAAGCATACAGATCTATACCGCTTGCCCCATTAGACATATACTTCGGAAGTGGTAATCTTTTGTCCAATCTTAGCACTCTTACTTTCATTTTATCTTTTCCTCAAAATATTAAGTAAAATATTATTGTAACGAAAATATGTTTTAATTATAGGTAAATAAAAATGTTAAAACTTCATTTGTTATTGGAAAAACTTTAAAAACTTCTCCTTAAACTCGAACATTCTAAATATTAAGCGAATTAACTTTTAACATAAAAATCCTGCTTTGTCTATTCTCCATCACGACTTGACCCCGAATGATTAATAAAATTATAAACCATCTTATTCTTACATAAATAAAACTAAAAATTAAAATTAAAACTCTCTATTTCATTTCTTATTTCCTCTGGACCTATAGCGGAAATGGCTAACTCTTTTTCCTTAAAGATATTATCTATTATAAAATAGATATCATCAAGGCTAACCTTCCTAATTTCCTCCATTACCCAATCAAAAGGAATAATCTTACCGAAGACCATTTCATTTATTGCCAGTCTTGACATCAACCATTCATTGCTTTCACTTGCAAGCATGTAGTTCCCATAAAACTTTTTTTTCGCTCTCTCTAAATCCTCTTTTTTTATTAATCCCTTTTTAATCTTTTTTATCAGCTTGTTAATTAGCTCAAGAACAGCTAAAAGATTTTTCTTGGAGGTTGTAAACCCAATTGAAAACTCTCCTATATCCGAATAGCTTAGATAGCTCGATGAAATCGAATAGCACAGGCCTCTTCTTTCACGCACCTCCTGAAAAAGGACAGAACTAAAGCTTCCACCAATCATTGAATTTAACAGAATCATCGGATATCTTTCAGAATCCCTATAGGAATATGCATCTCTGCCTGTAATAAAATAAACCTGCTCTATTTTTCTGTCCTGGAATTTATTCCTGAAAATGGCTTTTGGCCTTTCCCTTATTTTTTCTGAAGATCTTCTTTTTTCAATATTAGTCATAACTTGATTTACAAAAGGTGTAATTTCTTTTTCATTCAAACCGCCAGATACTGAAATAATGAGGTTTTTGCTATTGTAGTGTAGTAAATAATACTCTATCAAACCTTTTAAGCTTGATGATTTTATATCATCTCTTGTCCCTATTACAGGATAACCAAATGAATTTTCACCCCAGAGGGTTGTACAAAAAAAATCATTGATAAACTCTTCAGGGTCATCATTGGCTGAATCAAGCTCATCCAGTATTACATCTTTTTCTTTTTTAAACTCCTTTTCATTAAAACTTGGATTAAAATACATGTCCGCAAGAATCTCAAATGCTGTTGTAAAATAGTTTTTTGCCACATTAACATAGTAATAGGTAAACTCCTTTGCCGTTGCTCCATTTATTTCGCCGCCGAGTTCATCAACCTCGACCGCAATATCAAGATAGCTCCTATTTTTTGTCCCCTTGAAAAGCATATGTTCTATAAAATGGGAATAACCATGCTGGCCATTATCCTCATCTCGCGAACCAACATTTACCCAAAAGCCTATAGATACTGTATTGGAATGAGAAATTGAATTTATAAGCAGAGTTGCCCCATTTTCTAGTATAATCTTATTTTGCATTTTTATAATAAATCCATTATATGGATAGATTTTTTTAAGAATAGTAATAATTCTTACATTTTTCAACCCAATTTGTTTTTTTACTATATTTTCATTGTATATCGTTTTCTTAAATGAACTTAAGTGATAGATATTTAATAATCTACAACTAAATTACTCATTCAAACTTCTGGACTTTAAAAAAAATATCTATAAATTATAGTAAATCATAGTCTGTTCTTATCCAAATATATTAGATTACCTTAAAAACGGGATTTATTATTTTTAAGTGATGAGACATAATCTATAATTCCTTATATATTAAATATTTCACACCTTGATAATCAAGGCTTAAACTACAATGCACTATCTTTTTGTAGTGGTTTAATTATATTAAATATCTGAAAGCCATAATAAAGCATTCATAAAAATTTATTATAACTTATAATGAGGTGAGAGTATGAAAGAAAACATTAAACCGCTGGATGATTTTGATATATCTTCAGAGCTTATAATAAAAAATAAGGTATATAAATATTATAGCTTAAGAAAATTATCAAAAATTTTCGGCTTTGACCTTA
>QNBN01000076.1 GCA_003645695.1 Spirochaetota bacterium
ATTAATAATCAGGTAGAATAAAATTACCTTATATATTATATTAGTAATGCTGGAATGTTCTATATAAATGTTATAAATGTTCTTTTTTACTGAAGAAGAGTTAAGAACAGGAATGAATAGAGTCTTGCTCATCAAAATTACTATTTTTTGTACTGGGCATTATAATTAATTATAATAATAGAACATTCAAATAATATGTTTAATGATATTTAATTTGGTTTATTAATTATTAGGAATAAAAACGAATAGGAAAATTAGGGTTTTTGTCGTGATAGAAAGTTTTCTTGCCTATTTATAGGCTATTAGTAAGGAGGAAAACATGGTAATATTTCTCGGGTTAGCATCGATTATAGGTGGTTTCATTATTATTATGCCACTGTTTATGGATAAATACCCTGTTCTCTCAAAGATAGATGAAAAAATTGCACCTTATAAAATAATCATTGGTTTGTCAATTCTTATTATTGGTGTAATTACTCTTCTGGTACCTTATCACGGAGATGGGAAGGCTCTGATTCCAATTTTTGGAGATTTTTTCCCATCCATCTTTACAATACTATCTGGAGCGTATATATCAATAGATTTTCTTGAATCTTTAAAGGGAGTGAAGGGAAGTTTTTTTGAAAAATTAAAGAATTTTCTCCACAAATATCAGTTTCCGATTGGGTTTGCAAGTCTTTTATTTGGCATTCTTCATTGGATTTTATTTAAAGTTATATTATTTTGAAATGTGTTAAAATTAGGTTTAAGGCTTAATTTATACCCAGTTTAATTTAAAATGGCATTTATGTTCTTATTCCTCTAAATCATCCTGATTATGTACCTGCGTATATTGAAAGTGTAACCAGTTAACTTTATTGCAAATATTACAAAATAAGAATGAAATTGTTTAATACAGATTAAGAATTAAGTTTGATACTGTTAAAATTAGTAATTATATTGTACTTTAATATATAGGCAGAGGTGATGAAAATGGATGAAGAGGTAGTATGGGTTGATTTTGAGACCATGGAAAACTTTATGGTAGATGTCTTTAAAGGAGTTGGTGTGCCTGAGGATGATGCAAGAATTTGTGCAGACGTTTTAATAACTTCTGATAAAAGAGGAATTGATTCGCATGGTGTTAACAGATTAAAACCGATTTACTATGACCGTATAAAAATTGGGATTCAGCACCCTGTAACAAACTTTGAAATAGTTAGGGAAGGACCTACTACAGCTGTTGTTGATGGTCATGATGGTATGGGTCATGTGATAGGAAAACATTCCATGGAACTTGCCATACAGAAGGCGAAAGAGTACGGTATGGGAATGGTTGTTGTCAGAAATTCCACCCATTATGGAATTGCTGGATACTATGCACTAATGGCGACAGATGCCGGTATGATAGGTATCACTGGCACAAATGCCAGGCCTTCAGTAGCTCCTACCTTTGGTGTAGAAAATATGCTTGGGACAAACCCATTAACATTTGGTATACCCACTGATGAAGAATTTCCCTTTGTTCTTGATTGTGCGACCTCCATTACACAGAGGGGCAAAATTGAGGTATATGCGAAACTGGATAAAACTCTTCCAGAGGGATGGGTAATAGGTGAAGATGGTAAACCTAAAACAAATGCTGAGGAAGTATTGGAGGGTTTAATTAAAGGAACCTGTGCTTTAACACCTCTAGGCGGTATTGGCGAAGAAACTGCGGGATATAAAGGTTATGGATATTCAACAGTAGTAGAGATACTTTCAGCTGCCCTGCAGGGCGGTAATTTTTTAAAGATGCTGTCTGGATATGACAAAGATGGAGATAGAGTGCCTTATCACCTTGGACATTTTTTTGTTGCAATAAATGTATCTTCATTTATTGAACTTGATATATTTAAAAAGATAACTGGAAATATTTTAAGAGAGCTTAGAGCATCTAAAAAGATGCCAGGGCAGGAAAGAATATATACTGCCGGTGAAAAGGAACATCTTGCGTGGCTTGAGAGAAAGAGTAAGGGAGTACCAGTAAATAAAAAATTGCAGGAAGAGATTCTTCAAATGAAAGAGGAATTGGGATTGAACCAGTACCATTTTCCATTTGAATCAAAAAAATAGTATATCTTTTTATACTCACTATCCCGGGTAGTTTTCAAAAATAGACAGATAAACTAGTTATATTGGTAGGCAAGCAAACTTTCAATTGAAATTAAAACTTTACCTTGCCTATTCGTTTTATACCTATGGAAAATTAGATTTAAATAGCCTTAAGTATTTTGGTATTTTAATTAATCATAAATACTGTTATTAAAAAATAAAAGATATAGTTTCGCTAGAACAGAGAATGCTGGTACAAAAAACCGTAATTTTAATGAATAAAATCATAAACCCATAAATATAACTAAACCTGTTAATTATCCCGGGAATTACCTTGTATGGCATCCTTTAAATTGGGCATGGATTCAATTGGGGACTTTATCTGAAGTAATATTCCGATAAAAGATCCTGGATTTTCAGGGGTTTAGCCTTGAGGCTTCGAGTTTAAACGATAAGATATTTTTATAAATTGAGGTGTCTGCATATGATAAATATTGATTTTGAAAAGGGAGGAGGACTGGTACCTGTAGTAGTACAGGATTATAAAACTCTTGAAGTATTAATGGTTGCATATATGAATAAAGAATCATGGGAGTTGACAAAAAAAACTGGGATTGCACACTACTGGAGTCGATCAAGAAATAGCCTCTGGAAGAAGGGGGAAAGCTCTGGTAATATTCAGGAGGTTAAAGAGATAAGAATAGATTGTGACAATGATACTATTCTTCTAAAGGTAAATCAAATAGGTGGAGCCTCTTGCCACCTTGGATATAGAAGCTGTTTTTTCAGGTATTTAAAAGGGGACGAACTTGTAATTGATATTCCGAAAATCTTTAATCCGGAAGAAAAATACGGGAGGTAATAAAGTGGGAAATATATTGAAGCTTGGAATACCAAAGGGAAGCCTTGAAAAAGCGACGATTGAGCTTTTTGAAAAAGCAGGTTGGACAATAAAGATAAAATCTAGAAATTACTTTCCAACAATAAATGATAATGAAATATCATGTGCTATCGTGCGAGCCCAGGAAATGGCAAGGTATGTTGAAACAGGTGTGTTTGATGTAGGATTAACCGGGCTCGATTGGATATTGGAAAATAATGCTGATGTTGAAATGATCACCGATCTGGTCTATTCAAAATCCAGCACTAAAAAGGCAAAATGGGTGCTTGCAGTGCCTGCGGCATCTACAATTAACTCAATTGAGGATTGTTCCGGCAAAAAGATCTCGACCGAACTTGTTAATTTTACAAGGCGCTATTTTGAAGAGAGAAATATCCCGGTGGAAGTTGAATTTTCTTGGGGGGCTACTGAAGCAAAGGTGGCAGGAGGTCTGGTTGATGCTATTGTTGAGGTTACAGAAACCGGCACCACTATAGAAGCCCATGGCCTAAGAATAATACATACACTCCTTGAAACAAATACGAAGTTGATTGCAAATAAGGATAGTATGACTGATCCGTGGAAAAAGGCCAAGATAAATCAAATTGCTATGCTTCTAAGGGGAGCTTTGAATGCAGAAAATATGGTTGGTTTGAAGATGAACGTACCTGCAGAAAAACTTGAATCTGTAATCGAGATACTTCCCAGTATCACAGCACCTACTGTTTCGAGGCTATACAATGAAAGTTGGTTCTCCGTCGAGACTGTTGTCAGTGAAAATGTTGTTAGAAAAATTATTCCGGAGCTGCTAGAGCGAGGGGCAGACGGTATAATTGAATATTCGCTTAACAAAATTGTAAATCAGAGCGAGCTTTATTAAAAAATGCCGGAGGAGGGATTCGAACCCTCACGAGGTTGCCCTCGCTGGATTTTGAGTCCAGTGCGTCTACCAGTTCCACCACTCCGGCTTTTCCAACCATCTACAATATTAGATAAATATATTAGATGATGTTGTCAAGATTTTTGTGCATTGAGTGGATAAAACTATAAATACTTGAAAGTTGATTTTACTATTATTACTATACTTTCAGCAATTTAAGGAAAGGTAATATTAAATATGGCATCAAAATATTATCCATTTGAAGAGATAGAAAAAAAATGGCAGGAGGCCTGGGAAAAAACTGGGTTGTTCAAGGTTGAAAGAGATGAGAGAGTACAAAAATTTTATTGTCTTGAGATGTTTCCATACCCTTCAGGGAATATACACATTGGACATGTAAGAAATTACTCGATTGGAGATGTCATAGCAAGGTATAAAAGGATGAAGGGATTTAATGTCCTTCATCCAATAGGCTGGGATGCCTTTGGCCTTCCCGCAGAAAATGCTGCCATCGAAAGGGGTATACATCCTGCTAAATGGACGAAGAGCAATATTTCTAACATGAAAGGTCAGTTAAAAAGACTGGGGTTTTCCTATGATTGGGATAGGGAGATAGCAACGTATAGACCTGAATATTACAGATGGAATCAATGGATATTTCTTCAAATGTATAAAAGGGACCTTGCATATAAAAAAGAGGCAGCTGTAAACTTTTGTCCGAAATGTAATACAGTTTTGGCAAATGAGCAGGTAGAGGATGGTAAATGCTGGAGATGTGGATCAGAGGTAATCGAAAAAAATCTTTCTCAGTGGTTTATTAAAATAACCGATTATGCGGAGGAACTTCTTGACTACCTGGATAAATTACCAGGATGGCCTGAACGTGTTAAACTGATGCAAAAAAACTGGATAGGAAGGAGTGAAGGCGTTCTTGTAAACTTTAAATTTGAAGATGAGGATTTTCCTATATTCACCACGAGACCCGATACCATTTATGGTGTCACTTTTATGGCGATTGCGCCTGAGCACCCACTTACTGAAAGGATAATTGAAGAGTCTGAAAATAAGGAAGAATTAAGGAGCTTTGTTGAAAGAGTAAAAAAAGAGGATAAAATAAAGCGTTCAAGTGAAGATTATGAAAAAGAGGGCATTTTTACAGGCAAGTATGTTGTTAACCCGTTGAACAACGAGAGGGTGCCTCTTTTCATTGCAAACTTTGTTTTGATGGAATATGGCTCTGGTGCTATTATGGCGGTTCCTGCTCATGATCAAAGAGATTTTGAGTTTGCGAAGAAGTACAATCTTCCAATAAAGGTTGTAATCCAGAACAGTGATAATAACCTCAATCCAGCTACTATGAAGGAAGCATACGTAGATGAAGGTATTAATGTAGATTCAGGGCCAATAACAGGCCTTCCCAATAGAGAGGCCATAGATAAAATGATCGATTATATTGAGAAGAAAGGCCTAGGGAAGAGAACTATAAACTACCGATTAAAGGATTGGCTTATATCAAGGCAGCGTTACTGGGGAACCCCAATACCGGTGGTTTACTGTGATAAATGTGGAATAGTTCCTGTAAAGGAGGAGCAACTCCCTGTAATACTCCCCGAGGATGTTGAGTTTACCGGAAGTGATAACCCTTTAAAATCATCTCAGAGTTTTTTAAAAGCAAAATGCCCTAAATGTGGTGGAGATGCAGTCAGAGAAACGGATACGATGGATACTTTCGTTGATTCATCCTGGTATTTTGAGAGATACTGCAGCCCGAGATACGATAAACTGCCCTTCAATAAGGATGATGTTTTATACTGGATGAATGTTGATCAATATATTGGCGGTATTGAACATGCAATACTACATCTTCTATATGCGAGGTTTTTTACAAAGTTTTTAAGAGATATAGGCCTTGTTGATGTAGATGAACCCTTTGAAAGACTCCTGACCCAGGGTATGGTAACAAAGGAAAGCTACTTCTGCGAGGAGCATGGATACCTATTTCCGTCAGAGGTAAAGGAAGATGGAACATGCGGAAAATGTGGCAGGCCTGTGATGGTTGGTAGGGTAGAAAAGATGAGTAAATCCAAGAAAAATGTGATAGATCCTGATGAGATTGTCAGGCGATTTGGAGCCGATACCGCAAGACTTTTCATTTTATTTGCATCCCCTCCTGAAAAAGACCTCGAATGGTCTGAAAGCGGTGTTGAAGGGAGTTTCAGGTTTTTAAACAGGTTATATAAATTATTTCAGCAGCAGTCAAAATTATTTAAAGGAAAGATAGACGAACTGGCGGAATATGAGAAAAAGGTTATTAAAAATTACAGTGCAGAAGGGGTTGAGAAAAAGATCCTTTACAATGTTAATAAAACGATTAAAAAGGTGAGTGATGATATTGAGGACAGATTCCATCTAAATACGGCAATAGCCGCAGTGATGGAACTTTTAAACTTCTACTATTCAATAAATGTAGATACTATAGAAACTGATAATAATGCGAAGTTAGCATATCTATATGGTTTGAAGATGATTTTATTGATGATGAGCCCCTTTGTTCCTCATATAACAGAGGAGCTATGGCATTTAATTGGGTATGAAAGTTTTATTCTGAATGAACCATGGCCCGAATACAATCTGGCATTCACTAAATCTGACCAGATAACTCTTGTGGTCCAAATAAATGGTAAAGTAAGGGCCAGAGTCGAGGTGGACAGGGATACTGATAAGCAGGAACTTGAAAGTATAGCACTATCCAACGATAGAATTAGGCAGTTAATAGAGGGCAAAACCGTTAAAAAGGTAATTGTGGTTCCAAATAAACTTGTGAATATTGTTGTATCTTAATAATTGTAAAAAAATCTGATTCCTGCTAAAATAATATGGAACTCAATGATTTTTTAGTATCTCTATAAATCCTTCAGGAGAGGAAGATTAATGTCAGATAAAAGGTATGTAATTGGTGTTGATTTTGGTACAGATTCTGTGAGGTCTATAATAGTAGATACCGAAAACGGGAGTGAAATAGCTTCAAATGTTTCCTTCTATAAAAGATGGGCAAAGGGTCTCTACTGTGATCCTGCAAAAAACCAGTTCAGACAGCATCCCATTGACTATGTTGAAAGTCTGGAAGAATCTATCAGAACCATGGTAAAGTCTGTTGGTAGTGACGTTGCTGATAGAATTGTTGGTATAGGGGTTGATACAACGGGTTCAACACCGGCTCCTGTAAATGAAAATGGTCAGGTGCTTGCCTTGCTTGATGAGTTTAAAGATAATCCCAATGCAATGTTTATTTTATGGAAGGATCACACAGCAGTTGAAGAGGCTGAAGAGATAAATTATGTTGCGTGGAATGAAAGCCCTGTTGATTACACGAAGTATGTAGGTGGTGTTTATTCATCAGAATGGTTCTGGGCAAAGATACTTCATGTTCTAAGAAATGATGCTGAGATTAGAAAATCAGCCTTTTCATGGATAGAGCATACCGATTGGATTCCCGCTCTCTTAACAGGTAACAGCGACCCATTAAAGATTAAAAGAAGCAGATGTGCCGCAGGACATAAAGCTATGTGGAGTGAAGAATGGGGTGGTTTACCACCAGAAGATTTCTTAATAAAGGTTGATTCTCTCCTCAAGGGTCTTCGTTCAAGGCTATACACAGATACATATACCTCGGATATAAGCGCCGGGAAACTTACAGATGAATGGGCTAAAAAGCTTGGATTACCGAGGGGAATCGATGTGGCTGTTGGAGCTTTTGATGCTCATATGGGTGCTGTTGGATCAGGAATCAGGCCAAGAACTCTTATAAAAATAATGGGAACCTCATGCTGCGATATGGCAGTAGCAAAACACGAGGAGATAGGTAAAAAATTGATTAAAGGAATATGTGGTCAGGTTGATGGCTCTATTATTCCTGGGATGGTAGGACTTGAGGCAGGGCAATCTGCTTTTGGTGATATATATGCATGGTACAGAGATGTTCTTCTATGGACGATTAAAAAGCTTGCAGGTGCTGGTGTTATCACTGAAGATCAGCTTGAGAATTATAAAGGTAGAATACTCAGTGACCTCTCTGCAGAGGCAGCCAAACTTGATGACGACTGGGAATGGCCAATTTCACTCGACTGGCATAACGGAAGGCGTTCTCCCTTCGCCGATCAGAAGTTAAAGGGTGCAATTATAGGGTTAACTCTTGGTACAGATGCCTCAAGAATATACAAATCGCTTGTTGAAGCCACGGCTTTTGGGGCAAGAGCAATAATAGATCGATTTAAGGAAGATGGTGTAGAGTTTGATGAGATTGTGGCTTCAGGTGGAATACCAAAAAAATCACCCTATGTTATGCAGGTTTTAAGTGATGTTCTTGGAATTCCTGTAAAAGTTGCAAAAGCAGAGCAGGCAGGTGCTCTTGGAGCCTCAATGTTTGCATCTGTTGCGGCTGGTGTTTATGAGAAGGTAGAGGATGCCCAGGCAAAAATGGAGCAGGGTTTTGAAAAAACCTATACACCAGGAAAAGAGAGGGTAGAGTATTATAATAATTTATATGGAAAGTATCTTGAGTTTGTAAAGCTTCTGGAGAAACCTTTAAGGAAATAGGGAGTATATCATGATAAAAAAGAAATTAAGAGATCTGAGGGAAGATGTTTATCTAGCAAATTTAGAATTAAACAATAGGCATCTTGTAATCTACACCTTTGGGAATGTATCAGGAATTGATAGGGAGAGCGGCATTGTTGCAATCAAACCAAGTGGGATAGACTATATAGATTTGACGCCAGAGGATATTGTTCTGGTTGACCTTGATGGTAATGTGGTTGAAGGTGATCTTAGGCCATCATCTGATACCAGAACTCATCTTGAGCTTTATAAGGCTTTTAAGGATATTGGAGGGGTAGCCCATACACATTCCATGTATGCAACTGCATGGGCACAGGCTAAAAGAGCTCTTCCCTGTCTTGGAACAACACATGCTGATTATTTTTACGGTGAAATTCCGTGTACATCAGTATTGGAAGATGATAGGATTAAAAAGGATTATGAAAAGGAAACAGGTTTATTGATAGTTGAAACTTTTAAGGCTATGAATCTTGATCCAATGAATATGAGAGCAATTCTTGTAGCTTCACATGCTCCATTTACATGGGGTAAAAATGCGGAGGAGGCTGTTCATCTGAGCGTTATGCTTGAAGAAATTGCAAAGCTGAACTATCATACAGTAGCTCTTCGCCCTGAAATAGAACCAATAAAGGATGCATTATTGGATAAACATTTTAGTAGAAAACATGGGGATAATGCTTACTATGGACAGGTTGAGAGCATCCTGAAAAAAAGGCGACTCCAACGTAGAGAGGAAAGACGGGAAAAGCGGTCAAAGAAAAATAGTTGAAGTATAATCTTTAACTTGACTTACATGTATAAAAATCTATATTGTAAAAATTCCAAAAAATACTTTTTGAAGATTTAAAAGAGGAGAATTGTAAATGGGGATAAAAGTGGCAAAGTTTGGAGGGACATCTCTTGCAAATGCGGAACAGATTAAAAAGGTGCAGAATATCATTGAAAATGATTCCAATATTAAATACGTTGTCCCATCAGCACCGGGGAAGAGAAATAAGGATGATAATAAAATTACTGATCTGCTATATCTATGTCATGCACATGTTAAAAATGAAATTCCGTTTGATGATGTTTTTAAAATAATTCATGACAGGTATATTTCAATAGTAAGGGAATTGGGTTTAAATATTAATATTGAAAAATACCTGGATGAGGTTAAAAAAAATATAGAAAATGGTGCTTCAAAGGATTATACGGCAAGCCGTGGTGAGTATTTGAACGGTTTGATAATTGCAGAACTTCTTGGATTTGACTTTGTAGATCCTGCCGATATTATCTTTTTTGATAAGAATGGTAGGGTGGATATGAATAAAACTATTTCTGCAGTTCGGAGTGTAATGAAAAAACACGAAAAAGCAGTTATACCGGGCTTTTATGGGACTTCCAATGAGGATGGTTCAGGTGAGGGTAAAGTAAAAACCTTTCCTCGTGGCGGTTCGGATATTACAGGCGCTATAATAGCCAGAGGTGTTAATGCTGAAATATATGAAAACTGGACGGATGTTTCCGGCCTTTTAATGGCTGATCCGAAAATCGTAAAAGATCCTAAACCTATTGATACAATAACTTATAGGGAGTTGAGAGAGCTGGCTTATATGGGGGCAAATGTACTCCATGATGAAGCTATTTTTCCAGTAAGGGAGGTTGGTATACCTATTAAAATTAAAAATACCAACAAACCTGAAGACCCTGGTACTCTAATTGTTCAAGATGCAGCCCCTATAACCCATTCAGGTACAATAACAGGAGTTGCAGGAAAGAAGGATTTTACGGTTATCATGGTTGAAAAAGCCCTCATGAATAAAGAATTGGGGTATGGCAGAAGGTTGCTTTCTATTTTAGAAGCAAATGGTATATCCTTTGAGCATATGCCCTCGGGAATTGATACTATATCTCTGGTAATTGCTGACTCAGAGCTTGAAGGGAAGCTTGATAAGGTGATAATGGAGATAAAATCGGAATGCAACCCTGATACTGTAGAAGTATATCCTAATATGGCCCTTATAGCAACTGTAGGCCGCGGGATGGCGTATACACCGGGAATTGCCGGGCGGTTATTTTCGGCTCTGGGTAACGAGGGAATAAACGTTAGGATGATTGATCAGGGCTCGAGTGAAATAAATATTATTATTGGAGTTGAAATAGAAGATTTTGAAAGAGCAATTAGAGCGATTTACAAAGCCTTTGTAAAGTAAAAAATTGCATTACTCCACTCAAAATGGTGCTGGTTCTTTGTATTTCTGGCGATTGCGAAGAAATAAAGTCAAGTAAGCAATCATTAATTGTAGGAGAAAAATATAAAGCTGTATTTAACTTACCACATGGCCTGCTGTCATTTCGAACGAAGTGGGAAATCTATAGCAACTATTTAGCCTCAGGATTTCTCGCCTTAAAAGGCTCAAAATGACATATGGCTGTGTTTTTGATACTTAGTGTGCAATTAAAAAGAGTATTTCCTTCTGTCATTTCGAACGAAGTGAGAAATCTATAGCAACTATTTAGCCTCAGGATTTCTCGCCTTAAAAGGCTCAAAATGACATATGGCTGTGTTTTTGATACTTAGTGTG
>QNBN01000077.1 GCA_003645695.1 Spirochaetota bacterium
CTCAGTGGAAATACTGATAAAAAATCTTACAATGATTATTTTTCCGGAAAAAGTTATTCAAACCACAACATAACTGATGCATCAGCTCTCGGTGGAAGCTTCAGCATAAGTGATGAATCAAAAAAGCTTCAGGACAAAATTCTGGCTACAGGAGCGTTACCAGAGGGAAGCTTTGATATTAAAATAGAATTGTGGAAAGAAGGAGCTTCTAGTTGGGCAGGTTCTGTTCCGGTACATATCACCATTAATCCACCAACTCTCCAGCCAATTTTTCCAATTAACACATCCGTTAACCCATCGGCCCTGATTTTTAGGTGGAGGAGCAATCTTCAAAACCTAAAGCTTCATATCTTTGAAGATCCACAGGGGAGGCGTGAACTTCTTTCGGGAAGTAGACTTCCCAAAAATGTTGGAGGAAGCAGTTTTAATGGATCGTCAATAGTATCACTTTTAACATTCAATAAACCCTATTACTGGCAGTTAACGGGATATATGGAAACATCTCATGGTAGAGAGCTTACTAAAGGGCCTTTAAGCTCCTTTATACTTGTACCAGAGGGAAGTGCTGCTTCTGAGTACGGTATATCAGCTTCTGAGAAGAACCGGATAAAGCAGAGGCTTATAAATCTTTTGAAAACTAAGGTAAACAAAAAGACAGCCAATTCTATTAAAAAATACGACCTGCAAAGAATACTCTTTGATAATACTGAAATATCATTACAGGAAATTGAATCAATTTTGAAGATGCTTGAAAACAATAATTTGAAAATTAAATCTGTTTCATTTAGATGATTTTATATATCTGTTTTGAATAAATATCAGGAGGGCAGGAATGAAGTTGAATATAAAGATAATGTTGATGATAACGGTTTTAATATTTTCTTTTATGTTACCCTCATTCTTTATCAACGGTGAAGACGTTATTGCTTATTTGAGTGAGGTTGGTGGCACTGTTAAAATTATGAATAATTCCATGAATAAGGATACGGAGGGAAAAGCTGGGATGCTGCTTAACCCGGGTGATGTTATAACAACGGGTGAGAACAGCTATGCCAGTGTTGTTTTTCAAGATGATGGTAGCAGGATTAAGCTTGGGGAAAATGCAACATTAACGCTAAATGCGAAGAGAAAGAAGATTTCTCTCAAAAAAAAGCTATTTTTAAAAACCGGTCGACTATGGGCCAAGATTGCTAGGAGGCGAGGAACTGAGTTTCAGGTTACCACTCCTACTTCTGTTGCATCTGTAAAAGGTACAAGGTTTATTATTGAAGAGGATAAAGGAGGGGTCACCTGGCTGTGGGTGTTAGAGGATAAGGTAAAGTTCTCCAATGGAAAGATGGAGGTTGAGGTAAATGAAGGGGAAAAGGGAAAATCAACAAAAAGTTCAGTTAATGTTGAGCCAATAAAGGAGGGAGAGATCCCTATAGAACCCGGTATTCATAAGATGATATTTTACTTTAATAATAGCGAGAACACGGGTATCCAGAAAGAACTTCAGATTGAAATCGAGAAGTAGTTCTAAAGTTTCATATTTAAAAATGGAGGTCAATTATGAAAAAAGTTTATAATTATATATTTTATACAATTTTATTAGTTGTGATTCCTATAACTGTAGCGTTTGCTGGTACTGCTCCGAGATTAACAATACTGAGCCCGGAGATTGGTAAAACAATTACGAGTGGTACCCAGACAGTAATAGCAATATCCCTTTATGATCAGGAGGGAGATATTGATGAATCTACAATGAAACTCTATCTGGATGGTAAAGATGTAACCTCAAAAGCCAATAAATCAGTATTTCTTGTTACCTATACATCAGAAAATCTAGAACAAATTGGGAAACATACCTTTAGTTTTGATGTGAAAGATAGAGAAGGTAATGAGTCGCAGGTAAACGGATACTTCTTTGTGGTTAAATCTGTTACAGAAAAAAGAGTCTTTTCCTATAATGGGAGTATCGGTTTTGGGGGAGAATACGACAAACAGGCATCTACAAGCACAATCGGAACTGCAAGATTAAACATGTATGGAAGTGTAATCGGATCTATTGATTATTCACTTAATCTTGAGTTTACCAATGAGGAGAGTTCGGATCAGCAGAGGGTTTCAACGTACCGTCTTGACATTGCTTCTTCGATAGGTGATTTTTCTGTTGGTGATACAACACCTTCGTTTACAGATTATTCCATAAATGGGGCCAGAGTTTTTGGTGTAGATTTAGCCCCACAATTTGGTCCAATTGGTTTTGAACTTGTTTATGGCCAGAGTTATAAAGCTGTTGAATCTCCCGAAACATACCGACAGATGATCTATGGTGGAAAACTGAAAATTGGAAACAGGGATAAGTTTTATTGGGGCCTTTCGCTATTGAAGGTTAAGGATGATAAAGATTCCCTAACAAACCCACAGAACGTAACCCCAAAGGATAATCTTGTTCTTTCTACAGATTTTTCATTAAACCTTTTAAAAGGTGTATTGGGGCTTAAACTTGAAGCGAATGAAAGTATGTTGAATGAAGATATAAATGCGGGTGCTTCGGACTTTTCAGATTTTGAGCTTCCAATAAATACAGAGGATTGGGAATGGCTTTTTACGATTAATGAACATATTGTGCCTATAATGCCTGGGTTAACAAATCTGGCTGCAAAAGGGTCTATTCGTATCGGGCCAATTTATAACAATACACTTAATTTTGAGTATTCCTACGTTGGGCCAAGCTACTATTCACTTGCCAATTCAGGAATTACAAATGACAATTCAGGATTTAATGTATGGGACACAGTATGGCTTCTCGACAGAAGATTGTACATATATGGCTCTTACCAAAATTACCGAAATAATCTGGAGAATACTCTGTCAAGTACAACAAAATCGCAGGGATTTTCATCAAATATTAATATCTATCCTAATGACTATCTTACCATCAATGGCGGAGCATCTTTACTTAATACCTCTGATAATGTTAATGTTGATACCCAGAACATATCTACCGATGCTGGAGTTACCAGGAATATGGATGTTTTGGGAGTTAATAGTTACATAAACTTTTCGACAAATGTGAATCTTTATAGGGATAAAGAAACTACATCAAATGATTCCGAGACTTACTCATTTAGAACAGGTCTTTCAAGTTATTTTGATAATCTACCATTGAGTACTAGAGCAGTGGTTGGTTATGATTTTGGGACACAGAACTCACTTTATCTTGAAGGATGGGGAGAGTATAGATTTTTAAAGAATGAATCTCTCATAACATCCCTTGGAGCGGTATATGAAAGTGGTCCTAACATGTTAGATATTACATCCGGAGTTTCAGCTGATATGATCTATGGAATAAAGTTAGAGTCTAATTTTGAGTATATAACAAATACTGGAGATTTAAACATTTCAATTTTTGCTTTACGAGAGTTCTAGAACCTATTCGTTATATCGAATATATAAAACCTGGAAAACTTAGATTGAAAGTTAGTATAATTGGAAGGTTTCGCAAAAAGGGAGTGGGCTAAATGAAAAAGGATACTAAAAGACTTATATTGATGCTTGTTATAGGTTTTTTTTCAGCGCTGGTAATGGTAGTTCTATCAAATCTAACGTTTTTTGAAAATCTTGAACATAAATTAACGGACTTTAGATTCGCTTTACGGGGGCCAAACTATGAGGGTATCAAAAAGTCAAACATCGTAATTGTTGCAATTGATGATCAATCCATTGCAAGTATCCCTTATAAATATCCCTGGCCACGTACTTATCATGCAAAACTCGTTGAGAATTTAAAAAAAGCTGGAGCAAGAATTATTACATTTGATATTGAGTTTACGGAAAAGAGTAGAATAGATCCCAAACAGGATGTTATTTTTAGAGATGCAATTGAAAAAGCTGGGAATGTGGTACTGGCCGGAAAGATGATGGTTAAAAAGAGCGGAAATTATGAAATGATAAGCCTTCTTGAACCAATTGATATACTAAGGGAAGTAGCTCCTTATGGAATAGTTGACACGAAGTTTGATTCTGATGGATTTGTAAGAAGATACATTTTGTTTCGTGATTATAACAACCTAAGATATCTCTCACTGGGTCTTCAAACAATTGCCTCATATATGGGCCTTAAAGGTAACCAAATGGATTGGCTTAAGCAGCTACCCAACGGGGATTTTATAATTGGTAATAGATACAAAATAAAAAAGTATGATAATCTCCCTTCAGCATTTATTAACTACTATGGGCCTGCAAATTCATTTAAAACGATATCATATGAACAGGTTATTGATGATAAAGGGTTTAAGCTTCTATTAGATAAAAACACATTCAAGGATAAAATCGTTCTTGTTGGATCAACAGTTACGGAACATCATGATCTTTTTTCTACCCCCTTCTACATATCCGGTGGTGAAATGCTTACTCCAGGTGTAGAAATACATGCAAATTTTATTCAATCTGTGCTGGATCAAAACTTCATAAGTGGAGTTAATATAGCTATAGTTTATTTTATTTCATTCATATTTGCACTTTCAATAGCCTATCTAATTAAAAGAACAAAACCTCTAATTGGGATAGCATCCTCGATTGTGATCGGAATTGTTTATTTTGTAATAAATATTATGTTATTTATTAATTTTAATATTCTAATGAATCTAATTACCCCTACAACGGCTATTGGTCTTGCATTTGTAGCATGCAGTGCTTACCAGTATTTCAGCGAGGAGAAGGAGAAAATTTATATAAGGTCTGTATTTAAGCACTACCTTGCAGAAAATGTTGTTGATACCGTGCTGCAGGAGACCGATGCTTTATCCTTTGGTGGGAAAAAGCAACATTTAACCGTGTTGTTTTCCGACATCCGTTCATTTACAAGCTACTCGGAGAAATATTCGCCTGAGGAGGTAGTATCCATACTTGGTGAGTATCTTACTGAAATGGTTGATATAATTCTTAAATATGGGGGTATGCTTGACAAATTTGTTGGAGACGAAATAATGGCTGTGTTTGGGGCACCTCATTATTTTAAGGATCACGCAGAAAAGGCATGCCTAACAGCTCTTGAAATGATAAGGGCTCTCGATCGGTTAAAGGAAAAGTGGGAGCAGGAGGGTAGGGATACCTTTGATATTGGGATAGGTATCAACACAGGAGATATGATTGTTGGTAATCTTGGGTCTAAACAGATATTCGATTATACTGTAATCGGAGATGCTGTAAACCTCGGTGCGAGATTGGAAGGTATAAACAAGGTATATCCAACGGTGAATCATATTATCTTAAGCGAATACACTAAAAATGAGATAAGTGATAACCTTGTTACCAGAGAACTTGATTCTGTAAGGGTTAAGGGAAAAAGAAAGCCAGTGGCAATCTATGAGCTGGTTGGTGAAAGGGAAGTAATGGTTTATCCGAAAGAATTTCTGAAACATTTTGAGAAGGGTCTTTTTCTCTACAAGAGAATGAAGTGGGAAGAGGCCAGCGAAGAGTTTAAAAAGGCTTTAAGCCACAGGGATGATGAAATCTCAAAAATGTATATAAAGAGATGTAAACATTTTATGAAATACCCACCTGCACCCGATTGGGATGGTGTTTTTACATTAAAGACCAAATGATCCATTGTTTTTAAAATTCTGATTAGTGAACCCGTATATTTTTTCTATAGGGGATAATTACTGCGGTTTAGCGAAGCTCTATCTTTTTAATGCCATTTTTTTTGCTAAATTGAAATATCAGGCAATATCTATATATAAATTGTATAAATGATTTATTGATAAAAAGAAAAACGCTTATTATTAAAAAATAATAATTATGGCTCTAATGCCTGGGGAAAATTGCATAAAATAAATAGGAAAATATGGCCTTTTATTATAACTCAAATCGATTTGATTATTTAGTAAAGTCCTTGAGATAAAACAAAAATGTCTTTAATGGTATTTTCTTTTCGATTTTTCTGTATAGGTCTTCAATAAATAGCACTAATCCCTCCTCATGAAAACCACATACATCCGCAATCATTTTCTTTAGTCCCTTTGTTTTAAGTTCTTCAAAAAATTTGGTATCATTTTTAAACATACGACCCTTTTCATCCGTTGCTTTAAAAAAGAAAGCCGATGCTATTCCTAATAGAATAAATGATGGAAATATATGATGTTCTCCGCATAGTTTTACTGCTCCGACCAAACGGTCATCGGGAGAGAGTTTTCTGAACAGATCCCTTCCAACTCTATAGAGGGTATCTCCGAGTGATCTGTTTTTAAATCTATCGAGAAGATCATCAATATGTAATAACATGTTTTTCTTGTTAAAATCTGAAGGATACTCAAGGATGAGGGCATTTCCTGACTCCCACATGGCAAATTTTGTTGCTTCGTAAATCTCTTTATCCTCAGCAGCTTCCCATACATAGGTATACCCTTTTTCAAAAGCGAATGAAATATATGCAAGGACTGCATGCCCGAGATTATGAATAAAAAGTTTTCTATCTACCCATGCTTTCATATTTTCCTTTGCTTCTATTTCCGGAATATCAGGGATTGGGCATTTAAATCCTTTTTTATCAACAATTAGTGTGTTATAAGCCTCTGCATAAACAAGCAGTGGATCTTTCTGTTTATCCTTTTCGCTCATAATTGGAACCATTTTCCCGATAGAGGTTTCTACAAGGCCTACCAGATTTTCAAAAGGGTAATTATCAGGAAGGTATTTTTTTAAAGATTTTTCAAAGAATGATGCAGCATCCTTCATATTCTCACATATAATTATATCGAGGGGTTTATCAAGATATATCTCTTTACGTTTGATTAATCCAAGAGCGATTGGCCTCATTATATCTGGCAGGGCCTTTTTACCAACCGACGTTGATACAAGATCTGCTGTTGAGATTTCTTCTACAACATTTTCCAGATTTACCGCATCAACTCCCCTGACATTTTTAACAATTATTGTTTTAGGATTTTTATCTTTTATTACAACACGATATTCATTTTTCTTGTTTAATTCATCGATTATTTTGGTATCTACATCTATAAAGACAACATCCCATCCAGCCTTCGAAAAAAGCTGACCAATGAATGATCTTCCTATATTACCAGCTCCAATTTGAACTAATTTCACAGTGAATACTCCTGTTTTAAAAATAATAGGGTGGAATCCCTGCCCAAAGGACCCCACCCTACACTCTATATAGAATAAGGAGGAAAGTATAAGGAGGAAACAGTCATCCCACCTTTTACCTTGCTAATAATTCTCTAACATTTTTTACAATCTTTTCAGGACCTGGTAAATTCTCATGCTCCAATGGTGCTGCCATTGGAGGTGGTACTTCATGAGCGGATACAAGCTTTATCGGAGCTTTAAGATAATCAAAAGCTTCATTCTGTACTCTTCTTATAATATGTTCACCAAAGCTCCCCTTACCCGGCGCCTGAACAATAACACATGCTTTACCTGTTTTTTTAATAGAGTTGACCATAATATCCACATCAAGAGGTACGAGAGTTCTTGGATCAATGATTTCTGCTTTTACTCCATCTTCCTTTTCTAATATTTCAGCAGCTTCTAAGCAAGCTTTTAGTTGAAAGGAATAGGAGATAATTGTAACATCTTTTCCTTCCCTGCGAACTATACCCCTGCCCATTGGAATTGTGTATTCCTCTTCCGGAACCACATCCTTTTCAACGTAACAGTGCTGATGTTCTATGAAAACTACTGGATTATCATCTCTGATGGCTGTTTTCAGAAGCCCTTTTACATCATATGCAGAGAATGGAATTGCCACTTTCAGACCAGGAAACATAGCCGGAAAGGCTTCAAGGCTCTGACTGTGTTGACCTGCATATCCCTTGCCACCACCGATTGTAGTTCTTATTACAAGTGGAATCTTTGCCTTTCCGCCAAACATATATTTTGTTTTGGCCACCTGGTTACCAAGCTGATCCCCCGCCATAAGCATAAAATCTATATACATTATCTCTGCAACTGGCCTTAGGCCTGTCATTGCAGCACCTAATGATGTTCCAACTATAGCAGCTTCGGAAATTGGAGTATTAAAAACTCTCCTGCGCCCAAATACATCAAATAGACCAACGGTAGCCTGGAAGGCCCCACCATATTCGGCAACGTCCTCTCCATATAAAACAACCCTGTAATCTCTTTCCATTTCTTCCATCAAAGCTTCAATAACAGCATGTCGGTATAAAATTCTACCACTTGAATCTCTTCTGAATTTTTTTGGCTTTGCCCTGAAAAAATTAACAGTCCGGTATTTATCACCTATATCATCACTCGTGGAATCTGAAAATAGGCCCTCGGATATAGTTTTTGGGTCCGGGTCTGTGGCTTTTGCAGCCTCTAATGTGATTTCTTCCATTAAATCAACAACTCTATCCTTATACTCTTCTACTGCCTTTTCAGTTAAAATATCATTTTTTATTAGTTCTTTTGAATAAAGATCAATGGGGTCATACTTTAACCATTCCTGTTCTTCCTCTGCTGTTCTGTATGTCATTCTCTTATCGCTTAAAGAATGACCTACATATCTGTAGGTTTTAAACTCCAGCAGAACTGGACCATTCCCCTCACGACAGATCTGTGTTGCTTCTTGAACAGCATCTCTTACTGCAAGAACATGCATTCCGCTTTCAGTACGGGCATACATGTTTTTTTCGTTATATGCAGCTCCTCGCCTTGATAGATGTTTAATCGCCGTAACCTCTCCCAACTGCTGTCCTGACATTCCATACTGATTGTTTTCATATATATACATTACAGGAAAACCCTCGCCAAACTGAAGCATTGAAGCGAAGTTCATTGATTCATGCGCAATACCATTATTAGCCGCGCCGTCACCTACCATACAGGCTACGACTTTCTTTTCTTTTAGAAGTAGCGAGCTAAGAGCTGCTCCTGCCGCTATAGCCATACTTCCGCCGACAATTGCATTCGCCCCGAGATGCCCGGAGTGAAAATCAGCTATATGCATGCTACCGCCTCTACCACGACAGTAGCCCTCTTCTTTACCAAGAAGTTCGGCCATTGTTCTGAATAAATGAAGATGGATTGCTTGATCTAAAAGTTGATCATATTCCTGACCCTTGTCACTTTCACCAAGGTATGACAAAAGCTCCTCTCTGTTCATTTTATAAATTCTATACAGTACCTTGGAAATGGTATGCCCATGACCCCTGTGGGTGGATGTTATATAGTCATCGGGGTTTAGAACTGACATCGTTCCGGCTGCGACAGCTTCCTGACCGATGGAAAGATGCGTGGCACCGATAAATTTGAATCCTTCATAGGGTACAAACTTACCGCTTTTTAGTTTTATAACCATCTCTTCAAAGAATCTTATATAGAGCATGGTTTCAAAGAGCCTTATTGCTTCATTTTTTGTAAAGCCCTTACTTAGATGAGGTCCCAATTCCCCACTCTTATGGAAAAGAGGTACATTTTTATAGATAATTTTACCTCGATTAAACTTTGGCAGAACGTTTTTTTCCTTCACTATTGTAAAATCCTTTGTTGTAATTTGTAAAGTTTAGTTACACTAATCTATGATGATTAGGGAAAAATAACAATAAATAAACATTATAATTGTTAACTTTTGTAAAATTATATTGTATTTTGTGATATGAGTCAAGAGATATTGTTAAAAAATACTTGACAAATAAACGATTTTATTAGGATTATAATAGTAGCATGATTGCAGAAAAAAGAAGGCAGGAGATTCTTAGATTAATAGAAAAAGAAGGCTCCATACGTATATCCAAGTTAGGAAAATTATTCAATGTGACGGATATGACAATCAGGAGGGATATTGATTATCTCTCAAGGCAGGGTTTGGTAAGAAGGGTTCATGGAGGAGCGATATCAGAAACAGAAGGCAATATAAACCTTGCCACAACCTTCCTAAAAAGAAATATGGAATACATTCAAGAAAAGGAAATAATAGGGAAGAAAGCACAGGAATTTATCCCTGACAACTCTACCATTATAATAGATGGCGGTTCGACGAATGAATGTTTTGCAAGATATTTAGATCCGAAAAAAAATCTCCGTGTAATAACTCATGCTCTGAACATTGCTTGGATTGTATCCAACAATGAAAATCATGAACTGCTAATGGCAGGTGGAATATTGAATCGTCTTACCATGACGTTTAATGGTCTTGAAGTAGAGAACTTTTATAATGAGGTTAATGCAGATATTCTCTTCGTTTCAGCCTCTGGTATCTCCATTGAAGAGGGTTTGACAGATCCGGAATGGCTCGATACATCATTTAAGAAATCTATGATAAAATCCAGCAGGAAGGTAATTACTCTTGCCGATCACCATAAGTTTGATCTTGTGACCTCAAGAACTTTTGCTCCATTAACAGCTGTAGATATTATAATAACAGATGCAAAGCTACCTCCGGAGGTAAGAAGGCGTTACATAGAGGCTGGAGTTAATATTGTATTGGCCTGAGTTTTTAGTTTACTTTTAACCTGCAATTTATTAACTTATTATGCGTAAAATCTAATAGAAAGGTGAAAGATAGTAGTGCAGAAGAGTGTACCGAGAATAATAGTGTTTTCGACACCAAGCTGTCCTTGGTGTAACAGGGTTAAACGTTATTTAAAGGAAAAAGGGTTCAGGTATAGAGATATTGATGTTTCAAAAGATGAGAA
>QNBN01000078.1 GCA_003645695.1 Spirochaetota bacterium
AGCATCCCATATAGCGGTAGCTGTTAATGCTGATAAGTACATAACTCTAACAAATGTTCCTGGCATCTTAAAAAATCCTGATGATCCCAAAACAAAGATATCATACATATCCAAAGAAGAGATAAAAAGATTTATCGAAGAGGGAATAATCAAAGGTGGAATGATTCCAAAGATAAATGAATGTATATATGCACTCGAACATGGCGTAAGCAGGGTTCATATACTAAATGGCTTTGAGAAAAACTCTATACTCAGGGAAGTTTTCACAAACATAGGAACAGGCACAATGATCCTCAGGGAAGAAGATATAAAGGATTATAAAGAAACAGGATTTTAAAAATGAAAATTAGGGATGGAAGGCTAAAAAAACCGCTATCAAAATCATTCGAACATCTGAATAGCTCCATAGGCTTTGACATTAGACTGGCAAAGTACGATATAGCTGGCTCAATAGCATATGCAAAGGCCCTTAAAAGGGTCGGGATAATCACAGATAAAGAGATGAAAAGCATCATCAATGGCCTTGAAACAATACAACTTGAAATTGAAAATGGAAAGTTTGTACCGAATCCGGAGAATGAAGATATACATATGAACATCGAGATGAGGCTATTAGAATTAGTGGGCACAGTTGCCTTAAAACTTCATACAGGTAGAAGTAGGAATGAACAGATAGTTCTTGATGAGAGGTTATACCTGATTGATGCCCTGAAAAATATTAAATCCAATCTAAAGAATCTGCTAAAAAGCCTCTATCTGAAGGCAAAAGACAGTAGAAAAATAATTATGCCTTCATATACCCATCTTCAGCAGGCCCAGCTCATAAGTGCTTCTCATCTCCTGCTTGCCTACTACAGGGCTATTTATAGAGACCATCAAAGATTATTAGATATTGAAAAGAGACTCAATGAGATGCCCCTTGGATCAGGGGCTGTTGCAGGATCGTCAATAGGTATTGATAGAGAGTTTCTTTTGAAAGAATTGGGCTTTATCTCTCTAACAAAGAATTCTATAGATGCAGTATCCAACAGGGATTTTATTATCGAGTTTGAGTTTATTCTTACATCAATTTTTCTAACTCTCTCCAGAATATCAGAGGACTTTATTATATATTCAACTCAGGAGTTCGGATTTATAATCCTGCCGGATGAACTAACAACAACATCCTCTCTTATGCCACAGAAAAAAAATCCGGATTCTCTTGAGCTTATAAGGGGAAAAAGTACAAAAATTATAGGAAATCTTTTCTCCATCATAACACTCCTGAAAGCTCTGCCTTATAGTTATAACAGGGATCTTCAAGAAGATAAACCGGGATTATTTGAAAGCATAGATTGGGTACTGGTATGTATTGATGTAATGAGGGAGATAATTGACGGTTTCTCATTTAATGATTCAAGGATTAAGGAAGTAATAAAAGGCTCTAAAGATTATATCTTTGCAACAGATATAGCTGATTATCTTGTCCAGAGAGGAATGCCTTTCAGGGAGGCCCATCAAATTGTAGGAAAAATAGTAAGCTTTTCTGAGAGCAATAAAAAGAGGCTTTCAGAAATCAAAATAGAGGAATACAAAAAGTTTTCTCCACTGTTTGATAAAGATATCTACAAAGTTTTTGATCCTGTAAAATCCGTAAACAATCACGATGTATACGGAGGAACTGCCATAAATAGAATAGATGAAATCCTTAATGAAATTGAAGAGGAGCTTAAAAACATTTAAACAACTTTGATCGACCTGACAGAATCTATCACAACATCCCCGATTTTTTGTAGATCCTCTTTAGAGGCAATCCCTCCTTCAAGAACCCCAACAACAAGCCCCACATTCGCTCTTTTACCCATCTCCATATCGGTAATTGAATCGCCAACCATAACTGTTTTTGCCTTATTTACCTTTAAAGCCTCTACAATTTTATCTATCATATCGGGATGTGGCTTATCATTTTCTACCATATCAGCCCCAATAATATAGTCAAATAGATCATGTATACCTACATTTTTTAACGTTTCATAGGCTATCTCTGCAAGATCAGCAGTAGCAAGGGCAACAAGCACGCCAGCTCTTCTCAGAGTTTCAAGAACCTCCCGCACACCATTGTAAAGCTCAGCATACTTTGATCTATCAAGCTGTCTTTCAGCTTCATCTATTGCATAACGTGCAACATCCTTTGCTTTTTGCCAGTTAACTCCAAAATGGTAAAGTACAGTACCAAAAATTATCTCATCTTCCCACGGAGTACTATAAGGAAAAGGACCATAGGGGTCAATATATTCGTTGAAAATACCAAATGCCTGATAGGTATAAGCTTTAATCTTCGCTTCGTGAAAATCTGTTTTTATATTTTTTAGAATAATTTCCAGACGCTTTTCTAATATTGGCACCCAGGTTTTTTTAAAATCGATTATTGTACCATCTTTATCAAAGATTATAAGCTCAGTTTCAAAGGGCCTTTCTCCAAACTTTACAGTACTCATTTTACCTTTCTCTTTTTAAGATTCTCCTTAATCCAGAGTCTATATCTCAAAATAAAAAACAACGCTCCCACCACGAAAACGGCACTGATAATCTGCGCTCCTCGAAAATGTCCAACCATAAGACTGTCTGCTCTGAAGAAACTCACAAAGAACCTGATTATCCCATAGTTTAAAAGATACATTGCAAGGATAAAACCTGACTTGTGGTTTTTCTTTCTCAACTTCCAGAGTATAAAGAATGATATCAGGTTTAACCCAAGCTCATAGAGCATTACAGGATGAAGCGGTTGACCAGGAAACTGATCGCCTGCTGGCGTCCCCTTTGGAAACACTATTCCCCATGGCAACTTTGTGGGAAGACCATGCGCATCTCCGTTCATGAAATTCCCAAACCTTCCGAAAGCCTGTCCAAGGGCAAGCATGGGTGCCGTTGCATCTGTCAGGTCAAGGAACTTCACCTTTTTTACCTTTGTCCACAGCCAGGTGGTTAAGACCCCCCCTATTATTCCCCCATGGATTGCAAGTCCACCATGCCATATAGCAAATATTTCAGATGGGTAATGAGAATAATAATTCTTCCACATGAAAATCACATAATATATCCTCGCAAAAAATATTCCTCCAATTACAACCCAGAACACATAACTGTATATATCGTCCCTGGTTATTGGAAGCCTCTTTCTTTCAACTTCTTTCCTTAAAAGTATCAAACCAACAACAATACCTATCACATACATTAGACCATAGTATCTTATTTCAATAGTGCCTATTTTTACGAGAACTGGATGCATTTCTTTCTCCCATATTTAATTTGGACAAATGCATAATCATCTGGAGTAATAGTAATCAAAAATCTTTTTAAAAGCTATTATAACATCATCAACATCCTTATCGCTCATTCCTGGATAAATAGGAAGGCTTACCTCCTCTTTGTAAACCCTGTAAGAAACTGGAAAATCCTCAGGTTTGTAACCAAAAGTTTTACTGTAGTAGCTCATCATATGAACCGGTTTATAGTGTACATTTAGTGATATCCCTTCCTCCCAGATTGCATTGATTAAATGTTTCTTATCTATCTTTAAATCTGTAAAATCTATCAGAATTGGGTAAAGGTGCCATGCACATTCGTTGTATTCTTCACAGCTTGATACTTTTATAAAACTGTAGCTTCTGAAAAAGTCTGTATACCTATTAGCTATTCTTTTTCGTATTTTTATATTATCATCAAGCTTTTTTAACTGCTCAATACCTATCGCTGCCTGAATATCCGTCATATTAAACTTGTAACCGGGCAACTCAATATCGTACTCCCATCCTCCTGCTTGAAGTTTTTTAAAAGCATCTTTACTCTGGCCATGAAGAGAATAGAGTTTCAATAGCCTGAACAAAGACTCATCCTTCAACGCTATAGCTCCACCCTCTGCAGTGGTAAGATTTTTAACTGCATGGAAGGAAAAAACTGCAATGTTATTACCACTTCCAATCTTTCTCCCTCTGTAAAATGCTCCAATGGCATGGGCAGCATCTTCTATCACAGTAAGATTGTAATTATCTGCGATCTTAGATATTTCATCAATTTCAGCTGGTCTCCCACCAAAGTGGACAGGAATAATAGCCTTTGTTTTTCTACCCACTTTCTTTTTTATCTCTTCTGGAGATATGCAAAAGCTATCTCGCTCTATATCCGCAAAAACTGGCCTTGCACCGCAGTGGATGACAGAGTTTGCAGTTGCAGCAAAGGTATAAGGTGTTGTAATAACCTCATCACCTTCCCCTACACCCACAACCTTGAGCGCAAGAAAAAGACCAGCAGTAGCAGAGTTCAAAACCAGGCAATATGGAGAGCCTGTATATTCGGAAAGTCTTTTTTCAAACTCCTCGCAAACCGGGCCCCTGGTTACCCATCCAGATTCCATAACTTTAACCACCGATTCAATTTCCCTGTTATCTATATAGGGCGGAGAAAAGGGCAATCTATTCTTTCTTACAGGAGTACCTCCTTCAACAGCAGGCAATTCAGTATTTTTCATACTTAAAACCATCTTTTTTATTTTTTTATTTAATTATAGCTTCACCTAAAAAGAATCATATGGTATAATTTAAAAAGCTTTTTATCTCTAGTATAGTAATTTAACCTTGAGAATAGGCAAGAAAGCCTGTAATCATAAAAAAACTTAATATGCCTATTCATCTTACTGGCCTGTGGAGCCCGGATTTACTCGAGTTTAATCCGTTGTCTAATATTACTATAAAAAAAGGAGGTATCCAATGGCAATATTAAAAACTCATTATGGAAGACCAAGCTACACTGTAAAGAATGAAAAAGTAGAGGTATACATAACGGTTGAGGGAGGGCATTTAACTGCAGATTTTAATATCGGTACGAGGACGATTAATCCCTACTTCATAGCACCCTGGTGGGAAGAAGCTCCATACTACAAAGAAGACAAAATAATACAGGTACTTAGGGGGGATTTCTTCTGCATGCCCTTCGGTGGTAACGACGATGAATACAATGGGAAAAAATATCCCGTACATGGGGAGACAGCCAACAATAACTGGGAGCTTGTTAATGTTAAGAAAAGCAGCGGAAAGGTAGGTTTAGATCTCAAAACAGAACTATCACTGGACAATGGAGAAGTATTTAAAACCATTGAACTATATGATAATCATCCTGTTATCTATTCTACCCACAGGTTTTCTAAATTAAGCGGCTCTTTTCCTGTAGGACATCATCCAACTCTTAAGTTTCCAGTAAAAGAAGGAGTCGCCTATATAGATATATCCAAACCTATTACAGGTTTTACAACCCCTGTTCCATTTGAAGAAGCGAAAAATAAGGGATACTCAAGATTAAAGCTTAACACAGAAATATTGGATCGTAGTAAGGTTCCTACCCTCGATGGAGAAAGCCTTGATCTTACCCGCTATCCAACATCCTTTGGATATGAAGATCTGGTAGTATTTATTAATGATCAAAGTAGGGATTTCTGTTTTTCTGCTACATCGGTTCCATCAGAAGGATATCTTTACTTTCAATTAAAAAATCCAAAGGTTTTAGCCGAAACACTCTTCTGGATGTCAAATGGAGGAAGACATTACCCCCCATGGAATGGTAGAGTAAGGGGAGTGTTGGGGATCGAAGAAATTACAGCCTACTACCACTATGGAATAAAACCAAGCATTGATAATAATGAGTTTCAGAAGAGGGGTTTTAAAAGTTATCTTGATATTGATGAAAACTGTGAGATAAAAATAATAATGGGGGCTATTCCTATCGATAGCGATTTTAAGGGGGTTGAGGATATCGTAAAGAAAAATCAGGATACAATTACCATCAAGGGAAAAAATGGTGAAGCCATTGATATTCCATGCTTTGTTGATTTTCTGGGTAATTAGGGTATGTATCTCGGTTTAGCCTTATATGCATAGCTATCAGGAACAATCTCAACTAGCTTCTGGACAATAAGCTTATTGTCCGGCCCTTTTATTTCAACTATATAATTCCCAATTTGATCAAAGAGTACTGTTGCTACAAAGGAGGTCCATTCAGGCTTTATATTTATCTTCTTCTTAGCATAGGGAACAAAACCAGCTTCTCCGAGCTTGTAGATTTCAAGATGTAGATACTTTTGCTTTATAGGTGATTTCGATTTAAAAAATACGGTAACATTTCCTCTAGTAAATCTGTCCGAACTTTTTATAGGCTTAAGCTTAATAAAGTCAATATTTTCACACAGATATAGCTTTGGAATCTGGGAGCGAACTTTATAATACTTAACCCAGAACATAGTCCCAGAAAACAACACTCCAATCAGTACCAACACAATAAAAACCCATTTTATGTTGCCGTAATCCAATCTCCTTTTGTATGAAGGGGCTACTTCTCCTTGAATAGCGGCTTTTTCTTTGGATACCACCCTTTCTTGATGAAAATCCCTTTTTATCTCTGATACCCTATCAAGATAGGTCCTCTGGTATTCATCCGCTTTTTCAGCCACCTCTGCTGCTATATCCCTTCTGGGCTCTGATTCTCTTATTGCATGAGTTTTACGATGAATTTTTTTCCTTGCCCTCTTCTTAAGGATTATAGTTGCAACTGTAGATATAAATAGTGAAACACCCAATAGGAATAATAGAAAGAATATTATCTTAAAAAGCACAATCACTGTCCTTTTTTATTAACTTTCTTCTTCTTGATTTTCGGTTTTTTTTACATTAAACTAAAATCAAACTGCTAATTAATTAATCACCAAGGATAAAACTTGAGCTCAGATATGGAAAATCTAATAAGAGACTATCTGATTGGAAAGACCTTTGCTGTAGTAGGGGCTTCAAGAAATCCCTCAAAGTTTGGGTACCAGGTTTTTAGAAACCTCTTAATGAGGGGAAAAACTGTTTATCCAATTAATCCTAATATAGATGAAATCGATGGCATCAAGGTGTATAAAAGTATTATAGAGATTCCTGAAGTTCCCTTTGGTGCTCATTTCATAGTACCCCCTACAGTTACCGAAAAGGTTTTGGAAGATGTAATTAAAAAGGGCATTAACTATGTTTGGATGCAGCCTGGTTCTGAATCCAAACGGGCAATAGAGCTATGCAAAAATAATGGAATCAACGTGATATACAATAGATGTATTCTACAGATACCTGTTTAAAAAAGTGAAATTTATTACCTTTGCGCGCCAATTTGTCATTCTAGGTTTGAGTCGAAGTCTAAAGTTTCAGAGTCTAAAATTTTCAATGAAAAAGTATTCTTTTGCTTAAGTACAATATAAAAAAACCATATAAATTGAATTAATTATATTTAGCCAATCCTTTCTCTTCCCTTCATATAAGGAACAAGTACAGATGGGATTGTTATAGAACCATCCTTGTTCTGATAATTCTCGATTATTGCGATTAAAAGCCTTGGGCTTGCCACGGCAGTATTATTTAAGGTATATGGAAAAACGTTCTTTCCGTTACTATCTTTATACCTAATATTTGCTCGCCTTGACTGAAAATCTTTGAATGATGAACATGAATGCGTTTCGCCATACCCCCCCCTGCCCGGCATATAGCATTCTATATCGTGCTTTTTAACCTGCCCCAGTCCCATTTCACCCGTGCAAACCTCAACCACTCTGTAATGCAGCCCAAGAGATTTTACAATATACTCCGCATTATCAAGAAGTTCTTCATGGTGCCTCTTCATTTCATCTTCATCGTTTCTGCATATAATAACCTGTTCAACCTTTTGAAACTGATGTACACGGTATAATCCTCTTATATCCTTTCCATAGCTTCCGGCTTCTCTCCTGAAGCAGGTTGTATATCCTGCATATTTCAAAGGGAGCTGGTCCTCTTTTAATATTTCTCCCATATGGTAAGAGAGAAGCGTCACCTCGGATGTACCAATTAGATAAAGTTCATCCCTTTCAATTGCATAGGCTTCTTCTCTTCCAACCGGAAAGTACCCAGAGCCAACCATAGCTTCTTCTTTTACCATTACCGGGGTAGAAAAGGGTAGAAATCCTCTATCAACAAGTACATCAAGGGCATATCTCATAAGTGCATTTTCGAGAAGCATCCCTTCTCTTTTTAAATAATAGCTTCGAGAACCTGCTACCTTTACACCACGTTCAATATCAAAGATATCATGCCTGTTGCCAAGCTCTACATGATCCTTAATCTCAAAATTAAAATCCGGTTTTAAACCAACTTTTTTGATCTCTACATTATCACTCTCATCCTTGCCTACGGGTACATCATCAAGAGGCGGATTCGGAACACATAGCAAGAGTTTATTGAGCTCATTCACAAGCTCCCTTAATTTTGCATCATCTTCTTTTATCCCTCTTGAGAATACCTTCAGTTCCAGTTGAAGCTTATGCTTTTCTTCGGTAGAAGAAACCTCCTTCATTCTTTTTGATCTCTCCTGCAACTCCCTTTTTCTTCCATCTAAAGAGGCCTGTAGCTTTCTTCTTTTCTCGTCAATCTCCAGTATCCTGTCAATATCCACACTAAAACCCTTTTTTTCTGCCCCTTTTCTGAACAATTCTGGATTATCCCTTAATTGTTTCAAGTCTACCATTACTTATTCCTCTCTTATCATCTATCTAGTTAGTATTACTACTACTTCTTCATCACCTGTGGCTCTAAAATAACCTGCCGCATCTCCGCAATTTACGGAAATCTCAACATATCCCCTTGATCCAATAAGAGCAAGGGGCTCCCCTTTGTTAACATTTGAATAGATTTCTTGCAATTCTCCCACTTTAAAAAGAGTTTCTTTTAATTTAATAAAAACTTCAACTTTTTTATAATCCTTTGTTACTTCTAACTGCTGGTTAATCAGCTCATGGTTTATATTTGTAATCAGGTTTCCAAAATTATCAATATAAATCACTTTCCCATTGATTTTATTACCCTTTAGAACTGGTCTTATTTCAGGGCATTTTATAAGCCTACTTTTTCTAACAGTAAATTTCTCAAATTTATCATCTAATAAGCAAAATGCCGCAAGAGGAGCAAATATATCTCTTCCATGAAAAGTTTTACTCGCTTCACCACTAAAAATTCTTTCCGCAACAATGTTTCCCCTGTAGAGATTGAGCATATAATTTCTAAATTGCTCGATATTTACACTTTTTATCTCATCAATTCCATCTTTATTTACAGATTCATACAAAACTCCATTGTCAGGCCCAATAAAGATGTAATTTCTGGTATTAACTACCAATATTTCCCTACTAGTACCTACACCCGGGTCAACTACCGTTAAATGCACAGTTTTTCCCGGGAAATAGTAAAAAGAATTAGAAAGTATAAAGGAAGCCTCTAATATATTTTGCGGTCTAACCTCATGGCTGATATCAATAATAGTCACATCTGGTATTAGGGCATTTATTACCCCCTTCATCTCAGAAACATAAGAATCCTTTGTGCCAAAATCAGTTAGCAGAGTAATGATACCCATATATTCGAAACTCTTATAAAAGTCCGCAAATTTTAAACATATCTTCAGATGCCTTTTTATACTTCTTATCAAGCTGAATCTTCATTTCTTTCATGTTACCACTAAAATCACAATTTACGGCAAAATAAAACTTTATTTTAGGTTCCGTTCCTGAAGGTCTTATTGAAACCTTTACATTATCCTCTGTATAAAACTGCAAAACATTAGATTTTGGCAGGCCTTCAATCTTTTTTAACTCATTTTTATCGATATTTACCGACTCCTGCTTTAGATAATCCTTTATTACTAAAACCCTTGATCCATCTATCTCAGAAGGAGGATTTTCCCTTAGCTTTTCCATTATGCTTTTTATCCGCTGAGAACCTTCAATTCCTTTAAGTACAAATGATCTCTGGTATTCCATATACATACCATATTTTCTGTATATATCCTCGAGAAAGTTTAAAACTGATCCATAATGGATTTTCGCATATTTTACAAGAATTAGGGCAAGAATCGAACCTATTACACCATCTTTATCCCTGACAAAGGTATCAGCGAGGTAGCCATAGCTCTCTTCAAACCCGAAGATAAAGGATCGATCCCTATCCTTTTCAAATTGATACATCTTTTCCCCAATGTATTTAAAACCAGTTAATACATAGATTACATCAATTCCAAAATCCTTTGCTATCTTTTCAACCAGCTCAGTTGAAACAATTGTGGTAACTATGGTTGGATTTGAAGGCATTTCCCCGCTATTTTTAAGCGATTGAGCAATAATGTATGAAAGCATAGTTCCTATTTGGTTCCCGTTTACAGGTACAAACTCTCCATTTTCATCTGGTACTGCAAGCCCCATTCTGTCGCAATCGGGATCTGTTGCTATTACCATATCTGCCTTCTCTTTTACAGCAAGCTCAATAGCCATCTGAAGTGCAGCTGTTTCCTCCGGATTTGGTGATGTCGTTGTTGGAAAGTTTCCGTCCGGTATACTCTGCTTTGGCTCTTTAATAACCTTAGCTCCTCCCAGCGTCTCAAGAACCTTTGGCACAAGAGTTATCCCCGTACCGTGCAGAGGTGTGTAAACCACTTTTATCTCACTATCATTATCAT
>QNBN01000079.1 GCA_003645695.1 Spirochaetota bacterium
GAAATCATAGACTGCACAAGGTCCTTACCAACAAGAACCTTATAAAGACGGTTTTTTGTTTCTTCCGGGATCTCTAGAAACTTCACTCCAATATCCCATGTTTTAAGTCGGTAAATACCACTTCCAGTTAATTCCTTTTTTCTAACCACTATTCCTTTTGCTTTATCGATACCAAAAATTTTTAACTTTCTGCAATCTATTATAATGTTATCACCTATTCCAATACTTTTTGCACCCTTTTCGTGCATTTCAATTCCAATTCCTCCTTCGCCAATACTTTTAATTAATGCAGCCCTTCTACGTTTCTCATTAATCTTATGAATTCCACCAACTTTTGCTACAATAACCCGGGGATACCTTCTCAGTTTTTCATAATCAGGATTTAACTCATAAATACCTTCTACTTCGGAGATTTTCTCATTCTTAAATATATCCGGCCTTTTTGTTTGAGGCAGATAGATTCGGTAGGTATATGCTTTTGCTTCCTGTCCACTTTTTTCGTCTATGAATATTCTATTATCAAAGGCAATCGATTGAAGTCTTGCAGCTCTATTTATACAATTTCCAACAAGTGTAAATTCCCGTCTTGAATGAGGCCCCATGAACCCTGCTAAAACATTCCCAGTTCCAATACCTATTCCAATTTCAAGAGGTACCTCACCAATACTTACCAGCTCAGGTATAAGCCTAAACATCCCTATTCTTATCTCAATTCCTGCACGTATTGAATTGTAAAGATCCATTTTTTTCTCAATAGGCAGCCCCCAAACTGCCATCATACCATCGCCAATAAATTTATCCACAATCCCGTCATACCTATGTACAACTGAAACGAGCATTCTAAAATAAAGATCTAGAAGTTTATGAACCTTGCTTGCATTTAACCTTAATAGAAGGTGGCTAAAACCCCTCATGTCAACTAACATAACACTTATTTTTTTATATTCGCCGGTATCTTTTATCTGGATATTTTTTTGCTCCAGGCGTTTTAAAAGATCAGGAGTAATATACACATTTTCCATCTGATGTAATCCTTACTCTTAAAGTATAATAGAGTTTGAATAATATTAAAAATCTTCTTTAGATCAATCTATTGATATTATAAAGGTAATAGAATATATTTTCTAATAATTTTTTAAAATAATAGATGAAGTTTATTCTTAAAATCTGCATTAAATCCAATTAAAGATTACTTGGATAAAACGAATATTTTATTAATATATTTTATCTATAAGTGATAATACTTACAATACTAATAACATATTAAAAGAAGTATCAATTACTATTGATAGTTTTTGTTTTTCTACCACTAGCATCATTTTTGATGGCACCCAAAAAGATTTCACCCTCTATCCCAGCGCTAAAATCCTACTGGTCAGTATTGCATGTAACATTTTCCCTCATTGGTGAGAGCTTTTTCGCCTTACCATTTATGACTGCAATCTACTATATCTTTGTAGCTAGTAAGGATAATATCAAAAAGCAGAAGACCCTTGACAGAGTGATTACAAACTTTATCGCAATTGGTTATCCAATTTTTACAGCATTAGTTCTAATCTTCGGAGCAATCTGGACAAGGTATATATGGGAAAGTTTCTATTCATGTAACCCCAAAAAAACGTGGGCACTTATATAGTTTATCTCCATGCACGATTTCTGGAAAACCACGGGTAAAGTTTTCAATTATAATAGTTATAATTGGATTCATCTTTACAATGCTCATATTCTTTGGAGTTAATTTTCTATTTTCTGGACTTTATAGCTATGTTTAAGATTCGCTTCCAGTTTAATAATAAAATAGCAATTTTCTCAAAATAAGATCTTGCATTTGATTAATATAGTTTACCATGCTCCACCATATCTATGGCTTCTTCAATTATAGAAAGTGCAAAATCCATCTCTTCTTCATTAATTATCAAAGATGGCCTTAATGTAATTACATTTCCTTCAATTATTTTGAAAGCTACACCTTTTTCCATACAGATATACATAATCATTTCTGCTTCTTTGACTGCTCTTTCTTTATATCTTTTGTCCTTTACCAGATCTATTCCAAGATGAAGGCCTAATCCCATAACATTTCCTATTAATTTATGTCTCTCTTTCATCTCTTTGAGACGATTAAGTGAAAATTCTCCCACTCTATTTGCATTTTCCACCAATTCATTTTTTTCAATGTATGATATCTCAGCAAGAGCTGCTACAGCGCAAAGGGGGTTTTTTTCATGTGTAAAATGTCCTATCGAACGATGCTGTAAAATATTATACTTATCCTTCGTTACAATACCTGCAAATGGTAGTAATCCGCCCCCAAGAGATTTTCCAAGTACTAAAATATCAGGTGTTACAAAATGTTCAGAGGCGAACATCCTGCCCGTTCTACCAAGGCCTTCTATTATCTCATCAAATATAAGCAAGGCTCCGTATTTCTCAGCGAGTCCTTTAACTCCCTCCCAGTATGATTTAGTTGGAATAACAGGTGTTGATGAGATGGGCTCTCCAATAATTGCAGCTACTCCGGGTTCATGTTTTAAAACATTTTCGATTTGGCGTATACATTCAGCGTTTACCTCTTCAGGATCATCAAATTTCCACGGGTTTCTGTAGTAATCTGGAAAATCAACATGAAAAGCTCCAGGTACCATCGGACCGTAACCACCCTTAAAATGCTCTTCACCACCGATACTCGCAGCAGCATACCCTGCTCCGTGAAAAGAATCCCAGTATGAAATAGTTCTATAGTTGCCTGTGACCTGCTTGGCAAGGGCCAGCGCCATTTCAATAGCCTCTGAGCCGCCTGGACAAAACAATGATCTCGAAAGCTCCCCTGGAGTAATTTCAGCAAGCTTTTTGGCCAGTTTGATAATCGGTATATTGGTATACCTTCTTGGCGTAAATGCAAGCTGTTCATCTAAAGCACTTTTTACTGCTTCAATAACCTCAGGATTGCTAAAGCCAGTATTGTGAACTCCATTCCCATGCATATCAATGTATCTTCTGCCCTGTAGATCCTCAACATAGATTCCATAGGTTCTTTTCAAAATCTGTAGTACTGGGGTTGAAAGACTCTGGTGAAGAAAGTATTTCTCATCTTCTTTAAACCACTTCCAGGTAAGTTTATCAAAGTTTCTCTCCCAATACTTTTTCCTTAAAGGAGATACATTAACATCCCCCTGTTCTCGGCTAATCTCATTACTTTTCATATGTTAATCCTGATATAGTGGGTTTGATAATATTTTATCCGAATCTAAAAAATAAGCAAGTAAACTTAGGTCAGAAAAAAAATTTTTTTATCCATTTATCATCAAGTTATTAACTCTGGAGTTTATAATCTATTCTGTGCTTAAAACAAGCACTACAAGTTTCATTGATAAGAAAATAAATTATCCATTCATATAATTATGATCAGAATAGCATGTATATGGAACTTGGTTACTACTGGTTTATGTAGTGAAAATAACCCAGGCAAATAAAATACTTGAGAAATCAAAAATATAGCTTAAAATTAAGCTATTAACTCATAAATAGGCAAGTAAATCTGAAGTAATAATAAAAACTTTAGATCACCTATATGCTTTTATTAAACATTATATTTTTATAAAAATAAACCATGAATATGGGGGTTTAACCATGTGCCTTTCAACAGTCTATCTTGAAGAGAGAAAGGAGGAAGCTGTTATTGTCAAAGAGGCTGCGAAGATTATCTGTAAAGGAAATAAGATAGAAATTCACACACTTTTCGGTGAAAATAGGGTTGCTGAAGACTTTGCGATCCAAGAAATTGATCTTATAAAAAATTATGTAGTACTCCAAAAAACATCTCCTCAGGTCAAAGATTAAGTTTAAAAACAATTAAAATATCCCTTTTGTATCCTATATAATCTATTTTCTGATAATGTAATTTATTTACTCTATCATTTTCTTTTTCAAGTGGATCTTTTAATTAAAAGTTTTATGGTTATTTATATTGACACAATGCATGAATTTCTTGATAATATTTAATTAGATAGAAGTTTTTTAATCGATATATAAAACAGGGTTGTATAAAAAACTTGAAAATGGTAAATTAATATTATAGCAATTGAAAATTAACAAATTTAATGATAAAATGTAGCTCTTCAGTATAAGAGAGTACCTCTTATGCTAAATATATTGAAAAAGGAGTACTCTCTGCTTTATGTTAATTTATCCTGAAGGATTTCACCCAGTATAATTAAGGGACATTTAGATCATGAACGAAAAAAAATCAATAAATAATGAAATCGAAAAGATCAACAAGATGCTACAATACTGGATAGTACATAACAACGAGCATATTTTAGAAAATGAAACATGGTTCAAAAAAATATCTGAGCTTGGATTAACTAAGATTGCAAAAGAATTAGAACCTATAATTAGCTATACAAAAGAATCAAATAAGCGTATCTTTTCTGCACTTAAAAAACTAAAAAATCTAGAAACTCAAGGTATTGATAGAAAGATAGAAAAACGAAAATTTCATGTCGAACATGGGGAACACAAATATAAAAAAGAATTTACGGATATACACTTCACTCAGATTGGTATCATCCATACCCCCTTTATAGATAGTGCCCCATATCAACCTGTGGATAATGATAAAGACAATTTTACACTTATTGTGGATCCAGAATATACTAATGGACTTGATAAACTTGATCGTTTTAATTACATCTATGTTTTGTATTATTTACACAAAATAAATAGAAAACCGAAAATGATGGTCTCACCCCCATGGGCATCTGGTAATGAAGTAGGAGTATTTGCAAGCAGGTCCCCAGTGAGGCCCAATCAATTAGGACTTAGCATTGTTCGTCTTAAAAAGATTGAGAGAAATGTAATTTATACCTCCGGGCTTGATGTCTTTGATGGAACGCCCCTCTTAGATATAAAACCTTATATTAAAGATCTTGATTCAAAATCAGACGCAAATTATGGATGGATTGAAAGCGAAAAAGATTGGGAGCATCTTATTCTTCATATAAAAGGCATACCTCACAATCATTAATGCTCGTATTCATATCCCATAATGATTAGTATAACTCCAAGTTTAAAAATCCAACAAGATAACCCTAAATGATGTTTGGAATGTTCCTCTTACTGGATACCCAATAATCAATTTACAGAACTACCAAAGGAATGCTCGTTTTTAAAATTAAATTCTATTTTATTTACCTTTAGAATATGATACTATAACTACTAAAAAAACTACTCATGAACAATCATTTAGATTATTGTAAGCTATACTATAAATTTACAATCAGGAATAATATACCCTGATTTTATAAAAGGAGAAAAGGCAATGCAACCAGATTTAGGTGCACGTATTATTGAAAAAGCCAAAGAATTAGGAGCTACAATGGCAGGGATTGCAAATATTGAACTACTGAGGAATTCTCCCTCTCACCGAATTATAAAAATGAAAACAGGTCTCGAAATAGAAGATTTCCCCGGGATAAAATGGCCTGAAGATTCAAAGTCAGCTCTTGTCATTGCAGTTTCTCATCCTGAGGATAAACCTGAGCTTGACTGGTGGGATACAAATAGCTCCCCAGGAAATAGTATTTTAATAAAGATAAATAAAGAATTGTCTATCTGGTTACAGGAAGAGTTTGGTATTAAAACATATAAAATGCCATACTCTATTGAAAGGGGAGGGATATATCTAAAAGATACAGCTGTATTAGCTGGACTTGGTTGCATTGGTAAAAATAACCTTCTAATTACCCCCGAATTGGGATCTAAAGTACGACTTCGAGGTATGCTATTGTCTGCAGATCTTACCCCTACAGGGCCTATAGACTACGATCCATGCGAAGGTTGTGAAATGTTTTGCAGAAAAGTGTGCCCTCAAAACGCATTTTTAGAAAGGGTTCTATTCTCTTCCGAAATAGGACTGGATAAACTTCCTGGAAGAGATGGCTCTTTTAGCAGGCAAAAATGCATGGTTCAAATGTATGTAGATATGGAAAGATCTAACATAAATTTTAACCAGGGAGTTCAATATATCTCAGATACTGAAGAGATGGCTGATACTAAAAACCTTGTGAAATATTGCCGTCAGTGTGAGCTTTCGTGTCCTGTTGGTAAAATGTAATATATCTATAAGAAATCGCATAATAGGTCGTATTTAGACATCATGTTATTCATCAAACCAAACTTCGATGAAAACCTATCACAGTATCAAGGTATCCAGGTGATACTTCTTTTCGAAAAAATGGTTAGTTTTGAAACTGTCGAAGTGGATAAATGTCGTTTTGACAATGTCAAAGTACTCATCAGCTTCAAATATATCCTGACCTTGTAATATGTAAGAATACTACTGGTGCAGGATTATTGACTGTATTTTATCTTTAATATCAGCCATAAATTTTAACACCCTCAGAAGCGAGTTAAGAATAGATTAATGGTTGTTTATCTAAGAAGGGAATAGTTTGCACTAAAAGCAGGATTTTTATATTTTCTGATTAAAACTACTAATATAAGATAGATGCTCAGAGGGTATGGTTAAAAAAACCGTCTGATTCATATAAGTTTGTTGGTTGCAAGCTATGTAATATGAGGACTTCACTATTTTCTTTAACATTAATAAAGAATCTGGGTTGTAATAAATTTTGTAGGCAATCTTGAATGAACCCTCAACCCTTATCCTATACCCCTCTCCTTTTTAACTGTTTCATAAGCTTTTTGAATCTGAGTGAATTTCTCATTTGCAAGTTCAATAAACTCTCTTCCAAGGTGAGCCACTTTATCGGGATGATACTTATTTGCAAGATTTCTGTAAGCTTTATGGATTTCTTCGTTGCTACTATCCCGATTTATTCCCAGTATTCTATAAGGGTCAAAAACCTCTTCTCTATCTCCTGTATACCTGCTTTTTCCGTTTGAATACCCACCTCTACTATATGCATAAAAGGAGTTTTTTATTGCAGCAAAATCATAAGGTTCAATTCCCAAATACGTTGAAGCCTTTTGAATGAACATCTCCTCTTCTTTTGATAGAATACCATCAGATACTGCAACCTGATAGTTAAGTTGAATCAAAAAGAGTCTTTCCTCATATGATGTTCTCTCTACTATTGAGCTACAAACTTCCTTGAGATTTACATCTCGATGCAAAGATTCATTTATAATCCTTTCAATAAAGTATAGCTCCCTTCCCCTGTATCCAAGCTTCCTGCCGAAAAATCTTTTAATCGTTTCAATTTCATTATCTGTGACTTTTCCATCCGCTTTTGCAGTACCGACCAAAAGAAGAACAAGGCTTGTTATAAAAGCAAGCTCTCTTTGGTTACTACTTATAGCCCCAACTCTTTTATCAAGAGAACTGTCTATAAAATGGCCTACTACTGCACCAACAATTGCACCAATTGGTCCGCCAAATGAAAATCCTAATGCAGCACCAAATAATTTTCCTTCAAACCTTTTCATATTAATAAATTAATTACTTTTCTTTTCCTTATCAATATTTTCTTCAATAAACTTTTTTATTTCCTCCCTTACTTCAGGAGAAAGTTCTTCAAATCTTATGGCATAACTCCTGTTTTCATCATCCTTTCTCAGTATATCTCCTACAAGAGGGAGCTCCTTTTCTCCCAGATATAGTTTTATCTCTAATCTTGTGCCTTCAGGGAGCTGAATATCCTTCTCATGATTCACAACCTTCAATAGAAGCCCCCCTTCACTGATATCTATAAGCTTGGTTAAAATTCCCTCATCAATCTTTGGAACAAAACCAACTTTGTTTATCGCAATTGTAAGTAGATTGCTTAAAACCATAAGATTATTTATTTCATCATAGGTAATATGTTCAATCGGATTTTTTCTATAAACCTTAATATGACCAATCACCTGCCCTTTTGAAAAGAAAGGGACCAGAACCTTTGAAGAATAATTTTTACCCAAATCATCCCTGATTATATTTTTTAATTCCTCAATCAGCTCCTGCTGTGGAGTACCCTCTAACCTTTTGTCATTTATATAATACGAATAATTAATTATTTTATCCGAGGGGATTAGGCGAGTATATGATTTAATATCCCTACAGTTTTCTATAAAGAGAGTTTTACCTGATTTTCTCATTATATATGAATCAATGCTGTTTATATTTTCTTTATTATATAAAATAATTTCTGAGAATTCGGATATTTTCTTTACTTCCCGTCCAATTAATAAAAAAATTCTCCTTATGTCTATATTCTCTCTCTGGACTTCCCAGTAGAGTTTTGAATATTTAATAGGCAGATCCTTTGATGATATTTCTTTAATGCCACTATCAGGATAAAAAAGATACTGAAGCTTCGCATCTAATTTTCCCCCAATCTTTACTCTTGGATATCTTCTTTTCGTTCTACTCTCCAGAGATTCTGGATATCCTAAGGTCAGGTATATCCTCTCTTGTTTGATAAAAGGGCATTTACTAAATAACTCAACCCCAGAGAAAACAAAGTTTACATAAACCCATTCAAGATTCTCATTTTCAAAATCTAAAATAGAAGGGGGTAATTTTACCGTAAAACTCTCTTTTGTATTCTCTGTTATTTTACCAGCCTCTATATAGTTAGGAAAGTGAACCTCAATCTCCCTTCCATCCAATCTAAGAATACCAATTATTCTTCTAATGCGTTCAGGATTTGAAATCTTTTTTTCACTAATATTAGCCAATTTTCAAACCTCATTCATATTAAGTTTTTAATAATAATTATAACGCACATTTAACTATTATCTATTTTTAATTTTATATCCTTCTTTTCTAACTATTAAAATTTTCGGTATTCATCTATCAATATAAAAATCTTATTCATAAAATATTTACTATTTATAGCATTAATTATTATTTTATTTCTACATAAAGAAAATTCAAGGGGTTTAAATGGCTATTTTCAAAAAGAAGGAAAAAAAGAAAAAAAGTAAACTAAGAGAAAATATTGAGGCAATTGTACTTGCCCTATTCATAGCATTGTTTATTAAAACTTTTGTTGTGGATGTTTATAAAATACCTACTGGCTCTATGATCCCCACAATTGATGTGGGGGATTTTATAGTCGCTGGAAAATTCATTTATGGTGCGAAAATTCCTTTTACTAATAAAAGATTACCTGCAGTTAGGAACCCTAGACGTGGTGATATCATTATATTTTTGGCACCACACTACAATCCACCAAATATCGTGATTCAGATATTTACGCCGATTGTGTACACATTAACACTTGGATTTGTAAATATTGATCCACAACCAAAGTTCTATGTAAAAAGATGTATAGGACTACCAGGAGAAGAGGTAGAAATCATTAACAAAGAGGTATATATAAATGGTAAACTTCTAAAGGGTTGGTGGCCTGACTATCATGTAGATCCTGAGGTAATACCACCTGGTGATAGCTTGATTAGTCACAGAGATTTTTATGGACCTGTTGTTGTTCCACCCCATAAATACTTTATGCTGGGTGATAACAGGGATAGATCGAACGATAGTAGATTCTGGGGTTTTGTGGACAGGAATGACATATACGGAAAGGCACTATTCAGATACTGGCCTCCTAAAAGAATAGGTATCGTTAGATAGCATTCCCCAAGTTAATTAATGGATTCTAGTTTATATGGAGAGAAAAGATACTTTTTTGTAGATAATTTAAAAAACTTTATTAATAATATATTATAACTAAGAATATTACTATAAACTATTTTTTTACAGATGTAAAAGGTGATTTTTCATTAAATGAATGGATTAAATAAAAAAGTTAGAGACTTTAGATCCAATATAAATAAAAAAATTATCACAGAAACAAAATATTTTAAATACAAAAAACCTTTTATTTTAAAAAGTGAAGCCGTACTGGATTACCTTGAAATCGCATATGAAATCTATAGAAAACTTAACGATGAAAAGGATAATGCAATATCAATCTGTTACGCACTTACCGGAGATGCTCATATAGCAGGTTATCATGAAGGAGCAAAAAAAAACAGGATGGTGGGATGATATAGTAGGCCCAGGAAAAGCGTTTGATACGAATAAATATCACGTTATTTATTCAAATGTAATTTGAGTTACAAAGGCCCAATAGGCCCCATAAGCATCAATACTGAAACTGAAAAACCATACGGATTAGCTTTCCCAGTTATAACAATAAAAGATATGGTAAATGCTCAAAAGCTCCTCCTTAATCACCTTGGGATCTCTGATCTACTTAGTGCTGCCGATGGATCTATGGGAGGGATGCAAGCTTTACAGTGGGCTGTTTCATATCCGCAGTTTATCAAATATTAATGCAAATATGATATTTAATTTGATTTTTAGATTATTCATGGACCCTTTAATTTAACCTATGATGTAAACAAAAAGTGAATTAATCAAAAAGCCTTAAATAATAGTACATTATAATGA
>QNBN01000080.1 GCA_003645695.1 Spirochaetota bacterium
GCAGAGCATCCTGAAGTAGATTCAATTTCACTTGATGGGAATCTTATTTTTGATAAAAACAATCCTGGTAGCTATGCAATCGAAGATAATACCTATAGCATCGATGTGGGTAATATCGAAAAGAACTTAACGTTGAGGTTTAACTTTACAACATCGATAGATAAAAAGAGCTTTGAAAATGGGTTTGAAATTATCCCTTCTGTCAACTGGAATGCAAGCTGGCAGGATGAAAATACAGTTAATATTTCCTTTAAAGACAATCTTGCGCTGGCAGAGAATTATCGAATGGAGCTTGGCACCAATGTAAAAAGTTCTGATGGCCTTACCCTTAAGAACAAATATCTGATAAGTGGTATTGTATTAGGGGATTACAGCAGATACCTGAGTTTTTACGCGAATAGTTTTACAGAGTTATCGATAGATGCCGCATTATCAAATGGGGGGACACCTGTACCGGTTACAAATGTAACTTCCGGTCTGGATGATGATGGCAATTTTATAAATATAAGCTATACTGATCCATCAGATCCAGAAGATTTAGAAGCAACTATACTTTTAACAATGAAATTTCTTAGTGATAATTATATCCCGTTTATTAAGAAGGATTCTCTTCAGGATGCTGTTAACTTTAGTTTTGTAGCGGGGACCAATCCAGGAACATTTAGTAAAACGGGCAATATTAATGGATATGAATGGATAAGTGGCAATGAGTGTATTCTAAAGGTTGGAGAAACGGGAAAGGATAATATATATCATCTTCACATCTCAGGAGATTCAAGCGGAGTATTGGATAACCATGATAATTATATGAAAGATGATATTGATTACTATTTCAAGCTTAAGATACAGTAACACTTACTCTGTTGTATAAAATGATAGGTAAATGTAACCTTTTATCATTAAAAGTTTACTTGCCTGCCTGATATAGGTGGAAAAGCTGGTAGAAATTTAGCAAAGTCTAAGTTAAAAACAGGCAGATATACTTTTAATCATAATAATAGACCTGGTTTGCCTATTCGTTGTATACATGTAAAAATTGGATTTAAATATCCTTACTGATTATAGCTTGATAATGGTAATAGGGAAATTCTCATGAAATGGATCTATTTTTTTATAATTTTTATCATAATAATTTTTATTACCTCCTGTGGGATAGATGGTAATAATCCGAAGGTAATCTCAACAACTCTTAAGAATGAGGATATTATTACTGATGTAGATAGTTTTGATTCAATCACAATAACCTTTAGTAATCCAATGAACATGTACATTACTGAAACCAATATTTCGATTGAGGGCTACTATGGAGATTTACATTTTGAATGGTTTAAGGGCAAAAAATCCTGTATCCTTTACCTTTTGGGAAAACTTGAAAGAGGTAAAACCTATACTCTCAGGATAGATAAAAGTTGTGAAACAGAAGATGGAAAGGATCTGGGGGTTGATTATAAATACAGATTCCATACTTTTACCGATAGTAATTTTTTTATTGTCGAAGGTACATATCCTAATGATGGTGCTAATGGAGTAGTTTCTAGCATCGATAGTATTTCAATAAACTTTTCCTTACCCATTGCGTATGTATCCATATATGACAAAATTAATATTTCTCCGGAAATTGATTATTACTACCATTTTTCGGATGATAGAAAGTCTATTTTTTTGATGCCTGTGAGATCCCTTGAAAAAAACGATGTTTATAATGTCACCATAAAAAAAGAGATAGCTGCTATATCAGGGAAAAAGCTCGAAAGGGATTACACCTTTTCATTCTCCACTGTTTATAATAATGAAAACTTTGAGCTGATAGAGGCACTAATGGTACAGAAGGGTGGTATTCCATCGGATCCGCATATAAGTATCAATACAGATTACTTATCTGAGACTGAGGGGATTGATAAAGATATGGAGCTTATTCTGGGTTTAAATAGTGATTTTTTTCTGAATTTCGCCTTTGAGCATATAACGATTGAGCCATCAATCCCTTATTCTCTGGCAAAGGAGGATAATTCTATAAGAGTAACCTTCAAAGAGGCTATGGAATCTGAAATGACCTATACAATTTCTCTTGACAGTGGATTTAAAAACATAGATGGTAAACCTCTAATAAAGGACTATAAGTTTTCATGGATTGTTAATGAGATAAATTCCTCTTATTTAAAACCGTTGAACATATGGATAAAAGATCCTGATGGAATCAATGATACATTGATTTACAGTAACGGAGAGTACTATCTAAATGAAAGTATGTTATTGCAGCCGCAGATCGATCATCAGGAAGTGGCATTTGAAATAGAGTTTTCCTCTCCGATACAGGTTTATAGAGCTCTTAATTTTATAAATCTTGATTTCATGTTTGGCAACAGCCAGGGAACTTCAGGAGAAATGGTGGATTACTCATACTCTCTAACAGATAATACCCTTACTGTAACTTATTCCCTGCCATCCATATTAAGTGGGGATGATGCCTATTATAAACTTGAATTGATAGGAGACAAAGACGGAATTTTGGATGTAAACAACAATCCTATGGAGGGGAAAGTCTCGATTTATACCGTATATACAATTCAATGAAAGCACTAAAAAGAAGCATAAAACAAAAAATATAAAAAATACAAAAAAATCATTGCTTTATCTAATTTATTATAATATAATACTGAAGTTATCATAAATTAATGGCTTATTACCAGAGCACATAAAAGGGGACCCATCGATAAAACTACTGCTAAAATATCCTCATTTATCTACTCTGACATTTATCTTTTTCTGCTGACTAATTGAACCTGCCTTATTTAATGTTTTGGGGGCATGTTTTGAAGAAAATGGTTAGTCTATCTAAAGGAGTCCTTCTATCTCTGGTTTTAATGACCTTGATTGGTCTATCCGGTAAGATTTCATTAATCAGTGCTTCTGATTATAATGTAGAAGAAAGAGCTTATTTCTACTTAAATAGATTTGAATCCTCACTTCAGAACTACACAGATATAACTACCTATGAACAGCTTGACTCAAATATCAATAAGGAATATCAGCAGTTAGAAAAATCTCTAATCCGGGAAATAGAAGGTCTATCGCACCTGTATACAGATTCTTCTGTCTTCGATAGAGATAAGAATAAAGTAGATAAATTATGGATTGGAGGGGCGAATAAATTAATATCAAAGTTTAAAACAAAATGGATAGCGAAAAGAGAAGTAGAGAAGGTGGTTGAAAATAGACAAACTCCTGTTAATATCGGTACAAAACTCTCTGGTCTTTATGATGATCTTCTTTTGAAGTTTTCGGGGATGGATTTAAGCGGTGTTGAATTTTTTAACAGCTACAGAGAAAACGCTGGAAAGTTGGCTAAAAATGAGCTTGGAGAGTACAACCAGTGGTTAAATACAGAGCTTGAGGCTGTTCAGGATAGTATGGTTGATAAATACTCAAACATTAATATTGATAGTGTGAACGAGCAAATGAAAATAGAGAAATCTTCTGCAATATATAAGCAGAAGCGATATATTTCACTGATCTTAAATAGGAGTATAGGAGAAAAGTTTAGTGAAGTAGCCATGGATAATCGTTCCCTCAGACAGCAGATGGAGAAAGCCCATGCAGAAAAGGTATCAAGAGAAATTGAAAATAGTATTAACAAGGAGCTTTCTGAAAATATAAGATCAAAACTTGATAATATTTTGAGTGGGGCTGAAAAGGAGATAAATAGTGAATCAGAATTAACATCCGTTTTAAAGGATTTTTATAAGAAAGGGCTTGAGATATGGGCAGTTGGCGCCGGAAAGCTTGTTGCAAAAGAAAACGAATGGTTTAGAAATTACAATGATATTTATAATGAAGGAACGGATGCGTGGACAGCAGCACTTACTGTTCTTCAAGATAAGAAAAATCAATGGATGAGAGAATACTCGGATATTGTAGAGCAGGGTTTAAACGATTGGGAGAGTAATCTCAACGAAATGTATTTGAGTAAGGATGAACTGATCAACAACCTTGATGAGTATATCAGAAGTAAAGAAACAGCTTTTGATTCCTATCTTAACAACTTAAGTGTTGTTATGGAAACCGGTAAGGATAAGGTAGCAGAACTTGATGGATATAAGGAAGAAATAGAATTAATGATTCAACATGTATTGGACCCTATCGAAGGCAGAAAACTCTCGTTTGAAGAAGTAAGGCTTTATAACAGGCTTATTAACAAATATAAAAATGATGAAGATGAGTTTTATAAGTATAACCGTGATCTTGATACTATATTCGATCTTAAAACTACTCATATAAAAATATCGAAAGCTTCCAGAAGGGATAAACTTGTTGGAAATCCCAACTACTCTTTTATGGGTTCGGTTCCCATTAATAATGGATTTAGCATATACGTATGTGTGGAAAACTATGTGAAGAGGTACAAAAAGGCTTTTACTTTAAAAGGACTACGTGGATTTTATTTTAAAGTTAGTAAAGAAGGACTTGAAAAACGCTACTACAGAATTGATTACCACTACAACAACAAGGGTGAATGGTATAAAACTTACTCCCCAATCTCTGAGAATAGTGACAGAAGTATAAAGGTCAGGCCGAATCTTAAGGAAATAAACAGTAGCCTGGGAAGGTATGTCAATCTAATTGAAACCCTTAATAGGGAAAAGACCTCTCTCCTCACTTCAATTATTGATACACAGAACTCCGTTGTGGAGCAAATAAGCTCAAATAACGATATTCTTGAAAATCAATTATTCACAGATAGAGCAGGCTTCGAAAAATACTTTTTTGGAGATAATGAAGTAGGGTTTATACAGAATGATATAACTAAAGAGATATATAAGAGTTACTATGAAAAAGCCTTCTGGGAAGGCCAGATACAGATAATAGATAATACACTTTCCTATATTTTTGATAGATCTGAAAGAGAAGATGCATCAAAAACTATTGAAGATTATGAAAATGCAAAAGATTCCTATACATCAGCCCTAAGCAGTTATCAATCTCTTTTGAAAGGGAGTTATGATGAAGAAGGTAGATTAATAAACAGAGGTTTGAGCCAGATTCAAGATGATATTTCAAATAAAACCGATGAGATATCTGAGAGCAAGGAAGAGCTTTCAGAAAAAGAAGCAGAATTGAGAAGTACAATATCAAAGCTGTCATCATTAAAATTAGCTCAAGCCGAAAGGAAACTTCTATTAGACTCTGTTATCAATCAGGTCAGTTCAGCGTTTGCACGGAAATACTCTTATTTAAAAGAAATATTCACTATTGGTAATGATGATGATAATCAAGCCTATGAGAATCTTTTAAAAAATACCATATCGATATCGAATGATTATTCTAATCAGCTTAATGATATGTTTTTTGATCCAGAAATAAAGGATTCCTACGTATCTGTTAAGAACTATTCGATAAACTTTGATAGCATTATAAAAGAAATACCGAAGAGTGCAGAGAATGAGGATTTTATATCCTACGAAGATATACTGGCCTTTTCAGAAAGATTAAGGGGCTATTTTAATAGTATACCGGATACTTATCAATACGGTAGGATAAAAAATGAAATTAAAAAGCTTGAAAATCAAATTACTGAGTATTTGAAAGAGGTGCAAGATAGTCAACAGACGGAGCTGGTTTATAGCGAAGACTTTTATAGAAGTATAGCCTCATATGTATACAGTATCAAAAAATTATATAAAATAAAGATTAACTCCTTCAAAAATGCATATAGCGCAATATTTGCCGGATCAATAAATCCTGATAGGTATTCTTTTGAGCTTAGAAAGGATCGGCTTTATAGCAATGTTAATGATATAAAAAATGATATTAAAGAACAATCAGGTTATTTGGATAAGCTGAAGGCAGAGGATGTAGATAACTTCTTTACCTGGCTGTATGAAGAACCTGGTGTTGATACAGAATTAAGCGATATCAGTATGGCTGATGAGGTAACAACAGATGAACTATTATCTAAGATTAATAGTTACATTTCGATCTTTACTACTGAAAAGCTAAATAAAATTAGAATCGATTTTTCAAAGGATGATTGGAGTGAAAAATCTGAAGATCTATTTAAGGAGCTTTCATATGTAAAAAGCTTTTCAAATATACTAAACTCTGCAGCTCTGGAGATCTTGGTTAGTAAGCGGGAGATTTCACTTGAAAGAGGTGATGATGAAGATTCACTGATTAATCTTAATGATTACATGGAAAAACTGGACTTAAATATCGATGAAGAATTGGATAAGCTTGAGGCCTCTCTAAATATTTTGGATGAAGCTTTAGAGAGAGTTAAGGGACAGAGTTATTCTGATGATCAAGAAAAGCCCCCATTGGACTTTGATACCTACCTTCTGGAGATTAGAGACAGGGATGTTAATTCTTTTATGTTGATAAAAGATCTTTATACAAAATCCCTGGAGGATGATTCGCTTTCTTTCTACAGGTATAAAGATTCTCAAATGGCTTCGGAAAAATACAATATTTATGAAAATTTTTATTCAGGGCATGATTTTTCTATACCTGGGATATCAGAGCATATTTTCGCGGATGTTTCAGAAGCAAAAGAGATAGCCCGGGATATTTTTAATACAGATGAAATGAAGGTTGTAAATGATAGGATCAGGAATGGCTATTTTGACAGGAAAGCTAAGGATGTTACTCCTATAGATGGAAGCATTGATAATGTGTTGATACCTATTGTATTACATCTAAAAGATTTCAAAAATAATAGCTTCTTGGCAGGAAGATATGAGGTTATAAAGAATACTCTGGGAAAATATGTTGCTTCTAACATCCTTTTTAAAAACCAGTCCAAATTTTATAATAGCCTTGAAGGAGAATTGGATGATAGTAGTATTTATGATGAGGTAAATAATGAAATTTTGGATTTTTTTAAAACCCTTATGGTAAGAGCTAAAGAGCTTGGTTATAACGAAAAGGAGGTAAAAGAAATTGAAGATAATCTAACATTAGCGCTTCTGTATAATGAAGATACGAATAATTTTACAAATAGTTTAGAGAACTATACCTCTGCGGAAAGATCACAATTTGCAATTGCTATTGAGGAAGTTTTAAAAAACCTTCAGTATTACCGTGATGAAGATAGTTACAACAGTGCCGGTGCAGCAGGTTACCTTTTAAACAGTGGATTAAGCGGGCTTTTGCCTTTTGAAAAGACATTGGATGAGAGCTTTAAAATTGATCATGTTCGAAAAAATTATCAATATTCAAAGTTATTGAGAAGTTTTAACGGATTTCCTACGATAAAAACCCTTACTTCGATTCTCAATAGTGATTATATAGCCGGACTTTCGATTAAAGATATTGTTAAGGCTAAAGCTATTTCGGAAAATTTGATGTATAAGTATGTGTTAGGTCATTTTCAGGGAGCAATCTTAGATTACAACAAGGTTTACAGCATGATTGATAATAATTTGGGGTTTAGCCTTGATGTTTTGAATAATGATAATTTGAGAAATAGTATGCCTGAAATTATCAGAAATTTAAAGTACCGATTAATGTATGATGAAGGTGAAATGTGGAATGAGTTTGGTCATAAGATTGAAGATAAGGGGAAAGTAGTATTTAGTGATAGGGCAGAAAAATACGGCAAAGCTATAAAGGATTTTAAAACTATCTATGATTTTTCAGTATATCACAAAGAAATTTATACTAATTTTTCAGATTTTGTTGAAAGAGTTAATAATTATAAAGCTAATTCGATGGATGACTTTCGGTTTATTAACTATTTAAGAAATAACTATATTCGCATGGGATTTTTTGAAAGGGAAAAGTATCTGTCTATCCCCTATGTAGATGAGGAATGTTCATTTGAGGTCTTGAATAATCTGGATATAGAGATTGACAATTTTAATAGGGATTTTATTAAGTGGTCTTTAATGCATGATAAAAAAGGCATTGATGTCAAAAATCTCACAGATTTTATAAAATACAATGGGGAATATGCTTTAATTGATCCTCTTCCAGATTTGATTGGCAATTTAGTAGAAAGTCTCAAGGTAAATCTGGACAAATTAATTTTTGCCGAAAACATTGGTCTCAGGGATAAAATAGAGTTTGAAATAAATGGATATATTAAAAATAAGAGCAAAGATTTTAGAAGAGGTTTGTATGAGGCAAGAGAGATTTTTGAACAGAATTTTGATGATGAAAACCCGGAGATTTTATCCTCTGTAAATAGCATTTCATTTATTGATAATAATTCTTATACAGATACAGGCTCTAAAATATATCTTGAAGGCTTTGGCAAGTTCACAGGAGAAGGTGAATTAATCGACGAAATACCCGTAGCCACACTTTTTATTTCAAATAATCACGGTTTTAATATTTTTGTTAATAACCAGAATAGGCTAATCCAATCTCTATATACTCTCTTCCCGGTATTAGATATAAATGAAGAAGACTTATCGAAAAAGTTAAATGATGACCTCGTAATCTATAAGGATAATGGGGATGGTGCAGCATTACCTGAAAGTATGGATATTTTTTCTCGTGATAGCAATGATAGATTGAATATTTTACCGATTGATGAAGAAAGTAATAAACAGGAAGTTGAAGAGAGAATTGATATTTTAATATCCATAGCAAATGGTTTATCCCGTGAAGATTATAAGGGCCAGATGATAAGCAGCTACAGCTTTTCGGGGGATGACTTACTTAACAGCATCTCTTTATCTATGGATGTTATTGGTCATGCCAGACAATTGAGAGGCCTGATTAAAGAAGCAGAAATAGATATTAGTGAAAGAAGATCGGAAGTTGACTCAATAAAGAATACTATAGATCATTATGAAATAGAGCTAAATGATCTTGTAGATGATTACAATAATATGGCATCTCTTGCTGAAAAACAAAAAAAGGAGGTAGATATTCTTTACAATAAATTTCTCTCAGCGAAAGAAAAGTATTTTTATGCAAACAATATCTATCTTGCCTCGGATTCAGGAATCGAAAGCCCAGATATGTATAAAAAAGAAATTATGGATTATCAGGCCAAACTGGGGAAATCATCGGCTATTTTAAGTCTTCTTGAGAATGCATTGGTTGAGGATGAAGGAGGATCTACTTCAGATGAGGTTATTGGAGAGGAAGTAAAAGAGCGATATGAAAGTTTGAATCTTATAGATGAAAACTTGATTGAAGCAAAGAAGGCTCTTTTGATCTTTAAGATTTTTTCCTATGCCTTTACAAATAAGAAGAAGATTATCAATGAAAAAGAACAATCATTAAAAGAACGCCTCAAAAGTGAAGTTATATCAAATACCGAGAGGGAACGTTTGAATAATGAACTGAATAGTCTTAATCATGAGAAAAAAAGAATAAATTCTATTGATCAAAATTATGGCAATTTAAACTTTGCAGATGGAAGCTATGAAAGGCTAATTTTATCTACAGCTCTCAGGGAAGCTTTTTCTGATGATTTACAGGTGGCTGATGCGGATGGTTATATCAATTTTATTAAAAACTTTATGGAATTAAAAGGGGTGGAGATATTTAACCAGAATGCATTAAATGAAAATATTGTATCTATTATGGAAACAGAGTTAAAAAGGTGGGTGCAGAATCTTCAGGAAGTTAGAAATGAAAAGATTTTAGATGCATACAAATTTTATCAAAAGGATTTATCAACTTTTAAAGCGAACCTTGAAAAGTATGGTAACTATAAGGGTGAGAAGGAAAGATACGAAAAGGCATTAGAGATAACAGAAAAACAGATAAGTTTTGGACTATCAAGTTTGACATCTAGCGAAAGGGAAATGTATGCAAATAAAGTAAATGGTGATTCTAAAAAATTTGATGATGCCTCACACGAGATTAATAGTAAAAATATTGAAGAGATTATAGCATTAAAGAAAGACGCTGAAAGATTTAAAGAGTTAATCTATCTGTATGGTTGGTTAACCGACGACAGAAGTTCCGAGCTGGATAATGAGAGTCTGGAAAGGATAGCAAAAAAGTATGGATTCAGTCCTGATGATATTGTAAATCCCGATAAAATTATGAGTAAGGCATATTTTCTAAATAAGTATGATATCTCAAATGGTGGGATTCTAAAAAGATCGCTTGCGTTTAATAACGCTTTATATAAAGAAATGGAACCACTTGGTTATTATAACAGTATGATAGGTGATGATGCATATTATAATCTACTTTCTTCGATTGAGAAAGCAAGGATCAAAATTGACAGAGATAAGAAGGAGTTGGAAGAGTATAAATATGGATTTCAGATTTTGGCACTAGATAAGGAA
>QNBN01000081.1 GCA_003645695.1 Spirochaetota bacterium
TTCGCTGGGAGTTTGTCCGGAGCTTGTCTATAAGTTAAGAAAGTCATTGGACAATGAGGGGTTCAATTGGGTGAAGATTGTTGTAAGTGGAGGTTTTAATGCAGAAAAAGTAAGACGTTTTGTCGAGCTTGATGTTCCCTTTGATGCTGTAGGAGTCGGGTCATATTTCTTCAGGAGAAGAATCGATTTTACTGCAGATGTAGTTATGGTGAATGGAAAACCTGTTTCAAAGGTTGGAAGATTTTATAACCCGAACCCTAAGCTCTCAGAAGTTAACTTTAATTAATTAGGCAAACACACTTTCAATTGTAATAAAAGATCAGGGTTGTCTATGTTCTATTCATATTTAAAAATTAGATTTAAATATCTATAAATATTATTTGAATATTATTGTATTCCAGTTAACAGTAAATTTTGGGAAAAAAAGGTAATTTTAATGAATATAACAATGAGTCAATAAATCAATGCAATAAAAAATGAATATAACATCAATATTTACTATTCTTCTAATAGCCTTATCACTATCAATTGATGCTTTTGTTGTTTCTATTGCAGCGGGAGTAACTATAAAGAAACTGAAAGTATGGAATGCTTTAAAAATAGCATTTATATTTGGTTTTTTTCAAGCCTTTATGCCGGTAATCGGTTGGTTTTTTGGGGGAATGATAAGGGGAATATTGGAGAAAATAGAATATTTTGTTGTGGCAGGGATATTCTTCTTAATAGGAATGAAGATGATCCTGGAAACATTTCTCATTGAAGAGGAGAAGGAGAGGGATTATACCAGCTTTAGTATTTTGCTTATTCTTGCTATTGCAACAAGCATTGATGCCTTTGCCACAGGGCTTGGATTCTCAATACTGCATGATGCAATAGTACTACCGGTTATTATTATTGGTTCCGTTACATTTATCACATCACTTACAGGTGTTTACATAGGCAACAATTCTCAAAAATATTTTGGTAACTATTTTAGTATAGTCGGCGGTATCATACTTATTGGAATTGGGACAAGGTTTTTGATAAAGGCTCTAAAGGTTTTGTAGCTTGCTATTTAGATATTTCCAGAACTAAATCAATTGGAGAGTTTGAAAATGAATAAAGAATTATTCCGAATTAAAAAGGATAGTATGGGGACTGTGAAAGTTATAAAAAGGCATATTGGGATGTTCAAAACAGGTGGGCATTAGAAAGCTTTCCTATAAGCGGTATAAGATTCCCTCCGCCTTTCATTAAAGCTCCTGGTAATGTAAAAATGTATGCAGCTGAAGTAAATATAGAGTTGGGTAAACTGGATGGGCGATTGGGAAATGCTATTGTAAAGGTTTCCAGCTAACGTGTCAAAAGTTTTTGTTGAAAAATACATTTCATGTATACCTGCCAATCAATAAAGATAGAATTGAAGAATTAATTGATAAAGGCCTTGCCCTTGTTAATTGTTAGTGTTCCATTATAGTAGTTGATTATAATAAGGCTTCTGATATTGCTAGAGAAATTTTTGGGACTAATAAAACAATTAAGCAAGTAATAATGGAAAAAGAGATATTGTCTGAAAATGAAGTGGATAAAATATTAAACCCCGAAAATATGATATAATATTGAATAAATTGCTTATTGAAAAAATAATTATATATTGTATAATATTTGAGAGGGGGTGAAATAAATGTATCTCTATTTAGTACAGCATGGTGAATCGAAATCGAAAGAAGAGGACCCGGAAAGACCATTAACTGAAAATGGAGTTCAGTATACAGAAAAAGTTGCCATGTATGTATCTGAAAAATGCAATATTGAAATTAATAGAATAATTCACAGCGGGAAAAAAAGAGCTTTGCAAACAGCAGAGATATTTAAAGAGTATCTTAATCCCCCGGGTGGTGTTGTTTTTGAAAAAGAACTTGAACCAATGTCTGCACCCTGGGGTTGGGTGGAAAAACTTAAAGACCTAGAGGAAGATATTATGATTGTTGGGCATTTACCCCACCTAAAAAGATTATCCTCGCTCCTTTTGTGTCAGGATGAAAGCAAAATTATAATTAGTTTTAAAAATTCTGGTGTTATATGCCTGAATCGGAATGAGTCAGGGATCTGGTCTGTCTTTTGGGTAGTGGTACCTTCGATAGTCTAAAATTATTTTATAGTGTTAATTGTATCTTACTGAATTAGAGTAATTGAGTTTATTAGAATACCTTTCTTTTTTCGATTAACGTGTTTCAGTTAAAATAGCTGGCACTGTCCAAAAATCCCATTCAAAGAAAAAATGCGAGAGATTTCTTCGCACCTCTAATATGTATTCTCATATATCATTTTTGATAAATACTTGATATTTAAGCAATTATATGAAATGATTATATTGGCACAGATATTGCTATAATATTATTGAAAATAAATTATGGGGGTGAGGGGTTATGAAATTAGAAAAAGTAATGAATAGTAATGTTGTTAGATCCTTAATGAGGTATTATTCAGGTAAGGGTAGTAGAAGGATATATGAGCTTTTTGACGAAGAGAAGGAGAATGGGATTAAAGCATGGATTACAGGTTTGCCAATTAGAATGGCATTAAACTATGGAATGAAAAAAATAAATATGACCGAAGAAATGAAGGAGAGCTTTTTCTCAAAGTACCAAAATAGACAGATTTTAATGAATATTATAAAAACAATAGCCAACAATGGTCTTAAACAACCCTTCAGGTTTGATGGACCCTTGATTATAGTTTGGAACTTTACTAATGTTTGCAATTTACATTGTAGATACTGCTATCAGTCTGCAGGAAGACCGCTACCTGATGAGCTAACCTTTGAAGAAAAAATAGATTTGATAAATCAAATGTTAGATGCAAATGTTGGCTATCTTGCATTTTCAGGTGGAGAGCCAATAATGGGTCCAAGGTTCTGGGATGTTTTAAGGTATGCAAGCAAATACCTTCATATAAGTATTGCTTCAAACGGTACTTTACTCGAGGATAAAAGCCTTGTTGATAAACTCGCTGATTATGGAGCAAAAAATGTTTTTGTTAGCCTTGATGGTGCAACCCCTGAGTCACACGATTTTATCCGGGGTAAGGGGAACTTTAAACGAACAATTAAGGGCATTGAAAATCTTGTGGCTAACCCATATCTACGTGTTGGAATAAATATGGTGGTAACAAAGAGAAACTATGATGAGGTACCAAAGGTTCTTGAGCTATCTCGGGAGTTAGGTGTAAACTCATTCAGTCACTATAATTTTATACCAACAGGGCGAGGAAAAGAAGACTTTGCAATGGACCTGACGCCCGAACAGAGGGATAAACTTCTCAATCTTCTGTTTGACTGGCACGAAAAAAGAAAGGAGACAGGTTTAAATATTATAAGCACGTCTACAGAGTATGCTAGGGTCATTTATGAAAGGTCAGGAGGTAAAAGCACATCCCTGTTTCACTATTCAGCTGATAATTCCACCGCATTAAAGGGTATTATTGAATATGCAGGAGGCTGTGGCGCCGGAAGAGTATATGCTGCTGTACAGCCAAACGGATTGGTAAGTCCTTGCGTATTTATGCCTACCGTGATTATAGGCAATGTAAGAGAAAATAAGCTGATAGATATATGGCAAAACTCCGAGCTTGGATGGCAGTTATCAGATCGGGAGAACTACCATTTCAAATGCCCGAAGTATAAGTATATCTGTGGTGGATGCAGGGCTAGAGCATATGCATATGGTGATATTCTTGGTCCTGATCCAGGATGCATAGTTTACAAGAAACTAAAAGAGGGTCTGGATAAGGTAGAGCTTGTTGTCGAAAGGGAAGAGGAATCAAACGAAAAACAGGCAGAGGTTGTTTTTAGTGGAGAAGAGAATATTGAACAGGAAAAGGAAGAGGTAAAAGCAGCTATCTAAGTTTTGCTTTATTACAGGCAAATGGGAGTACATTAAAACGTATTTGTATGGAAGTGTACTCCCATTTTTTTTATTTTTATAATGTAATGAAAATAGTTATATTTTTTAAATATTAAGTATATAATTATTTTTATGGTTATAAATTATTCTCACGTACAAACAATTATTATCCTTATATCACTGATAATTGGCTATACCGTTTGGACATATAATGCCAAAAGCCATCTAAATAGAATACTGGCATCTATAGTTGTGTGCCTTGTTTTAATTGAGATCTCATTATTTTTGTTTTTAAGAGTTAGAGATAATCCAAAATATATTTATCCTTCAATAGTAATAGGTTCTCTGGGGATATCGTTCTTTCCAACTTCATTTTATACTCTTTCCCTTTATTATCCAATTAAGAGAAATATAAAACTAAAAGTACTCTACATCCTTTATTCTGGAGCTTTCATATTATCAATCATTATTATTTTTTCCTTTCCAAAATCTTATGCGATAAATAATGCGGAAATTTTAAATAAAATACTTCATTTATCTTTTAAAAATCTGCCTGTTTTTTCTTTGGTCTCGTACTTAGTTTTAACTTTCTTTACTTTAGTTCTTCTAATACTTGCTGCTAAAAATTTTATTATATGTTTCAAGTGTGATGCTATCCCCTACGAAAGAAGAACGATACAACTTTTAGTTATTTTCGGAATTCCTCTTGCATTTTTTCTTTCTATCGTAAGTATTATAAACTACTTTTTATATATACCTTTCCCCTGGCTTGGTTTTATTATTATTGCTTTCACATTTTTTATTGTGATTCTGGTTTTCAGGTTTCGTCTGATAGATATTAGAAGATTTCTTTATGGTGTTTTTCTTTATCCCGCTCTTATCGCAGCGCTTGTTTTTATCTATGTATACTTAATAGTTAGAAATCAAAAGAGTATTGCAGAATTTTTAATGGTGCCTGAGACTACGGCCTTTGTTCTGGAGGTGTTTATTCTTTATCTTGTTACAATGAGCATAGTTAGATTTTTTAGACCTGCTTTAAATCAACCATTTATTTCAGATACTGTAAAACCAATAGATATTGAGGCTTTAGAATCAATTTCTTATGCAACTTCACTGAGCGAACTGTCTCAAAGGTTAAAAATGATTTTAAAAAACTATTTCAAAATCAATTCTTTTATATTATTGATAAAGGATGAAACTTCTGGATTATTTAAACTGATAGGAACTGACTTAACTCCATTTAAAATAAGAGAGTCTGATGAAATAATTCAAAAATTGAAGTATTTTAAAAGAGGGGTATCAATTGAAGAATTATTAATTCATCTCAATGATAGGAATATAATAAAGGATATATATTCTGAGGGTTTCGATTTGATAGTCCCTATTTTTAAGGAGGATCAAATTATAGGCCTTTTATTCTTACCAAAACCCAGTCGTTTTAGAAGGTGGAGTTATGATGATATTGCTTCACTCAACTATCTAAGGATTCTTCTTCCCTCACTAATCGCAAGGTGTAAAATTTATGAAACTGAGAAGGAGATTGAAAGGCATCAGTATAGGATGGAGCAGATGATGGTAATTGGGGAGATGGCATCCGATATAGCTCATGAAATTAGAAATCCGCTTTCAATTATTGAAACTTCAATTGAGACTATAATGAACAGTCAAATTGGTGAAAAAGAAAAGGAAAGGATGCTGATATACATTCAGGAAGAAACTGAAAGAGTCAATATAATGCTTAATAAATTGCTGAGTCTAAACTTTTCACATAAACCTGTATTTAAAAATGTAGATTTATATGATTTGCTAAATAATTTAAAGGATTTTTTGAAGTATAAATTAAAGGATAGTAATGTTACTTTAAACCTGAAATGTGACGGGAAAATTATGTTCAATTCCGATCCTGATATGTTGAACCATGTTTTTTTAAACCTTATTTTAAACTCCATTGAAGCAATGAAAGAAGGTGGCACCATTAATATTGATTGCAGGGATACTGGTACGAATATTGAGATTTATATAAGTGATACAGGACCTGGTATACCGGAGAGGATTAGGGATAAAATCTTTGAGCCTTTTTTTACAACAAAGCATAAGGGAAGTGGTCTGGGGCTTGCAGTTTCAAAAAAGATTTTAGAAAGCTTATATGGCACTATACAGCTTGAACCGAGAAAAAGGGGTGCTTGTTTTAAAATAACCATACAAAAGGTAGAGTAGGGAATATGAAAAAGCCATTGATATACATAATTGAAGATGAAAGAAAAATGAGGGATATTTTGAGGATAAATCTTGAAAGTTTATACGATTTAAAACTCTTTTGTGAAGCAGAGAGTGCATACGGAAATCTTGAAAATGACAGACCCTCAGTAATTGCTACAGATGTAAGATTGCCCGGTATGAATGGTATTGATTTTATGCAGAAGGTTCACAGCAAGTATCCGGAAATACCGTTTATCATATTTACCGGTTATGGTAGTATTGATAATGCAGTAGAAACAATGAAAAAAGGAGCGTTTGACTATCTTGTTAAACCAATTAAAATCCAGAACCTTATTCAATCTATAAACCGTGCACTTTCATATGTTGATGTTTTACACAGCAAACCGGAGATATCAAAAGAAGAATTATTACCCTTGAAAATAGAGATAGATGGCTCTGAAATGAGGTTTATAACCCGTGATGCTGCAACACTTCAAACTTTAAATGTTGCGAGAAAAGCTGCAGGATTTAAAACTCCGATTTTAATTGTAGGTGAGACTGGGACTGGAAAAGAACTTATATCTCGTTTTATCCATGCTCAATCAGGAAGGAAAGGGCAGTTTGTTAAAATGAACTGTGCATCAATTCCTAAAGATATACTGGAAGCAGAGCTATTTGGATTTAAAAAAGGCTCCTTTACAAGTGCTAACAGGGATTATGAAGGCAAGCTAGCGCTTTCTGATAGAGGTACACTTTTTCTTGATGAAATAGGAGAAATGCCGCCTGATTTACAGGCAAAATTACTGCATATATTAGAGATACCAGAATACTATCCTATAGGGAGTAATGCTAAAAAAAGGATAGATTTAAATATTATTGCAGCTACAAATAGAAACCTTAGAACCATGGTAGATGAAGGATTATTCCGTAGAGATTTATACTACAGAATTGCTGTGATACCTATTAGAATCCCGCCGCTGAGAGAGAGAAAGTGTGATATTATTCCAATAGCTGAGTATTTTTTAAAAGAAATAGATCCATCTCTTATTCTTTCACCAAAGGCTAAATTAAAACTTATGGAGTATAATTGGCCCGGGAATGTAAGAGAATTGAAAAATGTTATTGAAAGATCTGTTTTGCTTTCGGATAAAAACAAGATTATAGAGGATATTATATTTGATGATGAAGGTTATAATTTAGAAACAGTAGGTTTTAGTAGCACTCTCGATATATCTTATGAAGAACTTCCTGAAACATGGGTTGAGTTTAAGACTTATAAATCAAAAAAGGTAAAGGAAGAGAAACAGTCACTTGAAAAAATATTTGTGGAGAAACTCTTAATAAAGACCGGTGGAAATATAAGTGCTGCTGCTAAAGAGGCAGGTATCGATCGTAGACAACTACAGGATATGATAAAGGAACTGGGAATAGATGTCTCAATTTTTAAGGGAAAATGATTGTTGAACTTTAGATATAAGTCATTTAACAGTATACATAGTTCAGCTAATTTTTCTTAAAATAAATAGCCTGAATAACACTTCCTCAAAATCACAAGGGTTTCATATGATTTGCAATTAAACTTGATTTATCATATTGGCGGTTTGTACGTTGCATTAACCCATGCCCTTTTCTTTCCGCTCTCAACTGCTTTGTAGATAAAATGTACCCCAATAGCCCCGTCCTGGACTGTTGGGAAATCTGTATCGAATTCTCCTGGTTTTTCACCGGCTATCTTTGCAGCAATTGTTCTTGAAGCATTCAGGTAGATATTTGCAAAAGCCTCGATAAACCCCTCCGGATGTCCAAAAGGTATCCTTGAGTTATGTTTTACTATGTCGTCCAGGTAATCATTACCGCGCTTATAGACTTTTTCGGGACCATCACCGTATCTTACATAGAGATAATTTGGATTTTCCTGATGCCATTCAAGTGAGGCGTCAGTACCATATACCCTTATCTTTAGATTGTTCTCTTCTCCAACTGATATTTGTGAAGCATACAATATCCCTCTTGCGCCGCCTGAGTAATGAATTAGTATATTACCATCATCCTCAAGTTTTCTGTTTGGTACAAAGGTTGTTAGATCTGCAATAAGTTCCTCAATTTCAAGCCCTGTTATATATCTTGCAAGGTTTTCTGCATGGGTTCCAATATCTCCTATGCATGAAGAAATCCCGGCTTGCTTTGGGTCGGTTCTCCATACAGCCTGTTTTGCTCCTGTACCCTCAAGGTATGATGCTAACCAGCCCTGTGGATATTCAACAACAACTTTCCTTATTTTTCCAAGAGTACCCTTTTTTACAAGCTCTCTTGCCTGTTTCACCATTGGATAGCCAGTATAGTTATGGGTGAGCGCAAAAACAACATCATGTTTTTTTACGAGCCTGCATAGTTCCTCTGCATCTTCAAGAGTAGTTGTCATTGGCTTATCACAAACAACGTTAAATCCGGCCTCAATAAAGGTTTTAGCAATATCAAAATGTGTAAAATTAGGAGTTGTTATTGATACAAAATCTATTCGCTCACCTTCAGGAAGCTTTGCTTCTTTTTCTGCCATTTCATTATAAGAACTGTATATTCTTGATGGATCAAGCTTTAGCTCTTCACCTGTTTGTTTTGATTTTTCAGGAGATGAAGAGAAAGCACCGGCAACGAGTTCAATCTCTCCATCAAGGGCTGCTGCTTTTCTGTGGACACCACCAATGAAAGAACCCGGTCCACCACCAACCATACCATACCTAATTTTTCTATTCAATTTCAATGGCATATTTTAACTCCTTATATTTAAGATTTTATAATTATTGTATTCTATTCGACAGTATTGTCAAGATTTTTAATTATTCATGTCGATGTCCCTATCTTTTTAGGTATAAACAGGAAAGCAAACTTTAGGTTGCAATAATAATATGATTTCGATCAATGTTTTATAAACAGCACTTATAATCATCTATGTTATATAATTTCTTTTTATCATTTCTTGTTGAATTTGGATTTTACATATGGGCAAAAGTCTGTAAACTTTATTTCATAATAAATTGTTATAAAAATGGAGGAAGAGATGGTGCGTTATAGGTTGAACTGTCTTGAATGCGGTACAGAGTACAGTGATGATGGGTTCAGGCTTAATTGTGATAATGAGCATAAACCATCTTTACTAAGAGCTATTTATCCTAATAGTTTCAAGGTTCATAGTGAAAATCCCGGTATGTTCAAGTATTATGATTTTCTTCCGGTTCAAAGGATTTTAAATGTTGAAGGAGAACCAATAACCTATAAAAGTAAGGGATTATCGGAGTATCTTGGTTTAAATAATCTTTATATTATATTCAACGGATACTGGCCTGAAAAGGGGGCGAAAATGATGACATCCTCATTCAAAGAGCTGGAGGCCCCATCAGTACTTGCAAGGCTACCTGAGAGTTCCAATAAGACTATTGTTGTTGCATCGGCAGGGAATACAGGAAGGGCATTCGCAAATATATGTTCTGCAAATAATATATCTCTTATTCTTGTAGTCCCCGAACAGAGTATTCGGGCAATATGGAGTGTTAAACCTTTTAATACCTGTGTAAAATTAATATCAGTGACTGGAAACAGCGATTATACTGATGCCATAAATCTATCGAATAGGATTGTTCAGTTAGAGGATTTTTTCCCTGAAGGAGGGGCCAAAAACGTTGCCAGAAGGGATGGAATGGGAACTGCGTTGCTTAGCGCAGCAATAGAAATGGAAAGAGTACCGGATCATTATTTTCAGGCAATTGGCTCGGGAACCGGGGGAATTGCAGCCTGGGAAGCCTTTTTGAGGTTAAAAGAAATAACTGACTTTAAGACTGATAGAAAGATGAAACTTCATCTTTCCCAGAACTATCCTTTTACTCCAATGATTGATGCATGGGATGAAAGCAGTTCGTATCTCGCAGAATTGGATGAAGAGAGCTCTAAATCTGCAATAAGAGAGATAGATGCCAAAGTGCTATCAAATAGAAAGCCTCCATATTCGATTGTAGGAGGAGTTTACGATGTGATGAAAGAATCAAATGGTATAGGCTATTCTGTAACCAATAGTGAGGCAAGGGAAGCACAACGTATATTCAAAAATAAAGAGGGGATAGATATCTGTTCAGCTGCTGGCGTGGCTGTTGCTTCGTTACTTCAAGCAGTTAAAA
>QNBN01000082.1 GCA_003645695.1 Spirochaetota bacterium
ATTACTAAAGGAGATATCATTGTTTCGAAGTTAAAAATATATTATGATGGTATTCATGTAGTTAGGGATTTTGCAGCTAGCCAAGAAATGGATTATCTCGGGCAATGAATTATTTTGAACTTATTGTTGTAATTAATAAATTTTCCACAAATGTTTGGGTTTCTACACACTTACTCCAACTTTTACGTTTATTTTTTAATGTCATATGTTCAAGAATTAAGTGCAGCTATTAACATGAGGGAATACCCCCTCATGTTAAAAAAATACCAGTTTATTTTTAAAGTTTAAATGTAAAGAATAATCTTATTTTTGAGTTTATTTTTGAATTTTAAATGTCTTTTTTAAAAATCCTCTTGACGAAATAATTTTTTTAACTATAATGAAACAATTATTGTATTTCTTGATAAGGATAAATAAGATTGAAACGGAATATCACTGCTGTTGTATTTGATTATGGCAATGTATTGGTTAAGATAAATAGGTTAAAAATCTGTAAGAGTTTTGCAAAGCATTCGCCAATTACACCTGAAGAAATATGTTCTAAAATCTTTGGAACCGATATTGAAATTGACTCAGAAACTGGAAAATATGATTCAAAAGAACATTTTAATAGAATCAAAGAGCGCATCTGTGCCAGGGAAGATTGGACTTATGAGGATTTCTATAAGGAGTTTAAGGATGGATTTGATAGAAATCCGGATGGAGAAGAGGCATTAAAATATGCAAGTAAAAAAGCGCGGGTTTTTATACTTTCCAACACATCTCCAATCCATGCACAATGGCTCATGGAACACAGAGATTTGTCCAGTATTCCTGAACTTTTTATTTTTTCATTTCAGGTAGGATTTATGAAACCTGACAGAAGGATATGGCAGGTTATGTGCAGGCTGGGAAATGTACACCCTGAAGAATGTATATATGTAGATGATGTTTCGCAATACTGTGAGGTTGCAGAGGAAATGGGTTTTAATGTAATAAATTACGATTATAATGGTATGAAATTAAAAAATGAGCTTTCTAAATTACTGTAATCAGTGTATAGTAGTATATGATAGTAAAATAAGCTTTTCAAGTTGTTGTATTTAATTTAAAATAGTATATAATAAAAAATATTTAAGGAGGAGGTAACCATGAAGAGAAGAATTTTACTAGCTTTAATTGTATTATTAGTTGTTGCAGTTTTACCGGTAAGTCTTTTTGCTGGTGGTACAAAGGAAGAGGGGAAAAAGGTTGTTTTATACTCTGCTCATACTCAGGAAATAATAGATGCGCTTGTGCCAAAATTCAAGGCAGATACTGGTATAGAGGCGGAAGTGGTCAAGATGGGTTCAGGTGATGTTATTTCAAGAGTAAAAGCTGAAAAGGATAATCCGCAATGTGATGTAATCTGGAGTATTGGTGGAGAACAACTTGAGGCAAATTCAAACCTGCTTGCACCTTATACACCAAAAGATTGGGATAAAATTGAAGATGTATTTAAAGTCGGTACAAACTGGCTTCCTTACACGGGCATAGTTATGGTATTTATAGTAAATACAAACCTTGTTTCTGAAGATCAAACACCGCGAAAATGGACCGACCTTGCAGATCCCAGGTGGAAGGGGCAAATATCATCTTCAAGAGCCGATAAATCTGGCTCTGCATACATGCAGCTTGCAACAGTTCTTAATATATATAAAGAAAGGGGTTGGGAGGTTTACGAGAGTATTTTAAAGAACTTCGTATTATCAAGCAGTTCTTCCGCAGTGCCACGTTTTGTAAATGATGGAGAGCAGGCTATTGGAATTACGCTTGAAGATAATGCCTATCGATATGTTAAAGGTGGAGGACCTGTAAAAATTGTTTATCCGGAAGATGGAACAACAGCCGGTCCGGACGGAATAGCTCTTGTTAAGGGAGCCCCACATCCTGATGCAGCAAAAACTTTTATTGATTGGGCACTTTCAAAACCTGTTCAGGATATTCTTGTTGAAAAGATGGGGAGAAGATCTGTTAGAAAAGATGGTGCGGTTTCTCCTGGACTTCCTCCATTAAGTAACATAAAAACGGTTCCTTACGATTTTAAATGGTCGGCAGGTCACAAGGAAGAGTTTGTAAAGAAATGGACAGAACTTGTTCAGAAACTTGGTTTATAACCAATCAATTTTATTTTAATATCATGCGGCTCATTATTGGGCCGCTTGTTTAATTATTTTATTGTAATCTAAAAAATTGGGAATTCCTATGGCTACTATTAGGTTGGAAAATATTAGTAAAAGTTTTCCAGGTGTACAGGCATTAAAAAATATAAATCAGGAGATAAAATCTGGAGAGTTTTTTACTTTACTTGGTCCATCTGGGTGTGGAAAAACTACTTTATTGCGGACTATTGCTGGATTTTATCACCAGGATGAAGGTCATATTTATATAGATGATAATTTGATAGATGATGTTCCTGCTTATGATAGAAATACCGGAATGGTTTTTCAGAATTATGCAGTGTTTCCACATATGACAGTTTTTGAAAATGTAGCATTTGGGTTGAAAAATAGAAAATTGCCCAACAATGTTATCAAAAAAAAAGTTGAAAATGCTCTAGAAATGGCTAGGCTAACAGGATTTGAAAATAGAACTCCCGATCAACTTTCGGGTGGCCAGCAACAGAGAGTTGGGCTTGCAAGAGCTATGGTAATTGAACCGAAAGTGTTACTTATGGATGAACCCCTTTCTAATCTTGATGCAAAACTCAGGGTTCAGATGAGAGAGGAAATTAGGGAAATTCAAAAAAAACTTGGTATAACCACGATATATGTTACACACGACCAGGAAGAAGCTCTTGTAATATCTGACCGAATTGCTGTTATGCAGGCAGGTAAAATACATCAAGTGGGTACTAGCTGGGAGATATATAAAAATCCGGCTGATATATTTGTAGCAGCTTTTGTTGGTGAAACTAACTTTATGGATGGCAAAATTCAGAAGATAGAAAAAGAAAAGGTAAGCATTAGAGTTGGTAATCAAATAATAAAAGCAAGAAATCCTGAAAAGGACATAGAGGTAAAAAGGGTAAAGATATCCGTACGCCCTGAAGAAATAACTTTAATAAAGGAAAAAATTGAAGATGACGATTCAACTATTCTAGAAGGTAAAGTGATAAAAAATACATTTACAGGACCTCTTGTTAGGTATCTTGTCGATTGTGACAGTGAGGTACAACTTCTTGTTGAAACTCATAAACCTGAACAAGGATATTTAATGCAAGTTGGAACATCTGTTTTTTTAACGATACCTTTAAATTCAATACAATATTTTGATTTTGACACAGGGCAGAGGATAAGATGAAAAAGGATAAACTGCATTTTGGTAAATTTGATATATGGACATTGGTTACAATATTAGGTTTTGTGATAGTAATAGTTTTTCTTCTGTATCCATTGTTTAACATTTTTAAATACAGCTTTCTGGATAAGGAAACAGGTAGGCTATCGCTTCATAATTATCGAATTTTCTTTTCAAAGATGTACTATGTTAAGGCTATTTTTAACAGTTTATTTGTTGCAATAGGCGGTACGATTGGTTCTATTGTTCTGGGTCTTCCCCTTGCTTTTTTAACGGTACGATTCAAAATTAGAGGTAAGGCTATTTTAGCTACCCTTGCAGTATTATCATTACTTTCTCCACCTTTCATTGGTGCATATTCATGGATAATTATGCTTGGGCAAAATGGGTTTTTACGTAAGTTTTTTCTCACCTTCGGTATAAATCTACCAAAAATATTTGGGCCCGGTGGAATAATTTTTATCTATACATTGCAGTATTATCCATTTGTTTTCTTGCTTGCTTCTGGTGCACTATCATCTGTTGACCGATCCCTCGAAGAAGCTGCAGAAAATCTGGGCACGAGAGGAATTCGCAAGTTCTTTAAGATAACACTGCCTTTGATAATACCCTCTGTTAGTTCTGGAGCACTAATCGCCTTTATGATGTCTCTTGCCAATTTTGGTGTTCCAATGATTCTGGGCAGAAATTTTCATGTGCTTCCGACTATGGCCTATAACATTTTTACAAGTGATATTGGTGCGGATGTCGGACTTGCATCAACTGTTAGTATATTACTGATTTTAGTTTCAACTCTAGTTCTTTTTGGGCAAAGGTATCTTGCAACCCATAGAAAGTATTCGAGTAATCTCTTAAATAAACCGATTGTAAAATCACTTAAGGGATTGCCAAACACTCTTGCCCATTTGATATGTTACCTTATTGTAGGCATTAGCACTTTGCCACTTGTAGTTATTGTTGTATTTTCTTTCAGAAAGACCAGCGGTCCGGTTTTTCATCCCGGATTTGGTTTGCAGAGTTATGTAAAGGTTCTTCATGATGTTCCTAGAGCTATTACAAATTCTATAGTATTTTCTGTAACTGCTGTAATACTAATTGTAATTGTTGGAACCCTATTAGGATTTATTCTATCCCGAAAATCAAATATAGCTTCCAGCGCCCTTGATCCACTACTCATGATACCCTACATTGTACCTGGAACGGTAATGGGAATAGGATTTATAGAAGCTTTTAATCATAAACCTATTTACCTGGCGGGGACTGCAACAATAATTATCATATCTTACTTTATTCGTCGTCTTCCTTATTCTGTTCGTTCAAGTGCAGCTATTTTGAAACAGATAGATATGTCTATGGAAGAGGCAGCGATAAATTTAGGATCAAAACCGGTGAGTACATTTAGAAAGATAACTCTTCCTCTGATGGTACCCGGAATAATTTCCGGTGCATTGATGAGCTGGGTAACAGCTATCAATGAACTATCATCTTCAATAGTTCTATATGTTGGCAAGACAATGACAATGCCGGTAAGAATTTACCTATCGGTTTTAGATGGGCTTTTCGGAACTGCATCAGCACTGGCGACATTTTTGCTGTTAGCAACCGGCATATCTCTGTATCTGGTCAATAAATTTGTTGGGTTGGGAAGAGAAACTATCATTGGGTAGTTTGAATAGCAACGGATACCATTGATTCACGTATGTTTAATTAAACTTTTCATAATTAAAATTTTTAAGGAAATTGAATAGTAGTAAAACTTTGCTATCGGGGCGATTAATAATTTTATATGTTATTAAACATAGTAAAAAGATGTAGTTCAGATTGGAATGATAATAGTTGCTTCTTTAAAATAAGCCTGAATTTTTTAAACTCCTGAAGATTCTCAGATACAAATAAAGCTATAAGATTTAAATTTTCTTCAAAAAAATGTAAAAATTGAAATATAGTTTTTTAAAAATTTATTGACACAAATGAATTAATATGATACGATTTTTAAAAAAAGTGAAGAAAAATCTTAAATTGTTATATTTTGATGAAATGGTCTTTAATCCTTTTTATCGAAAAATATATTTCAATGGATTTATAGCAAATGAAAATTGCAGTCAGTGGTAAAGGGGGTGTAGGTAAGACTACCTTTGTTGCACTGATCGCAAGAATACTACACGACCAAAATTACAAAGTAACCCTCATTGATGCAGATCCGGACATGAATCTTGCCAGTGTTCTGGGGATACCAGGTAATACACCAATAACACCTATTATTGAAATGAAAGATTTGATTGAAGAAAGAACAGGTGCCAAGATTGATGAACCGGCACCTTTTTTTAAAATGAATCCCAGGGTTGATGATATTCCGGATAAATATTCAATAAACTATCATGGTCTAAAATTGATGGTTATGGGCACAATAAGGAACGGTGGTGGGGGTTGTGCATGTCCTTTGAATGCCTTTTTAAAAAGTCTTCTGGGATACATGATCGTATTACGGGATGAGTGGGTTTTACTGGATATGGAAGCCGGTATAGAACATCTTGGTAGGGGTACTGCTATAGGAGTTGATCAAATGATTGTTGTAGTTGAACCCAACAAAACAAGCATTGAGACTGCGTATCGAATCGGAAAACTCTCCAAAGATCTGGGGATTAAAAATTTGAGTATAATTGCAAATAAAATTCAGAGTCCTGATGAAAAGAAGTTTTTAAAAAATAGTTTAAAAAGTTTCAATATTCTGGGTTATATCGGTTATTCTGATATAATTAAAAAAATCAGCTTTGGTGTAATTAACCCTTTTGAAGTTGAAATAAGTGATATTGCATCAATCAAAGAGTTAGTAGTGGATTTAATTAAATCCACTCATTACGAATCTATGGGAATTCAAAAAAATTAATGAAATATTAAGGGAGCAAGAAAATGGAAATGAAATTATCTGTAGCAAATATAAAATCAAAGATTTCTTATGCAGATAAAGCTTCTCAGGAAATGATTGATAAAGCAATTAAGGAAAATATAGAAATTGTATGGAATCGATATGAAAAAATGCAACCGCAATGTGAGTTTGGAAGCCTTGGCCTCTGCTGTAAGAACTGCAACATGGGGCCGTGCAGGATCGATCCCTTTGGAAATGGGCCTAAGCAGGGTATATGCGGAGCCACTGTTGATACAATTGCGGCGAGAAATATTGCCAGAATGGTAGCAGGAGGAGCTGCTGCTCATTCGGATCATGGAAGAGATATTGTTGAAACACTCTTAATGGCTTCGCAGGATGAAAAATCTGCATATGGTATTAAGAATGAAGAAAAGTTAAAGGTTATGGCTTCACTTTATGATGTGGAAACAGAAGAGAGGGATATTAGAGAGGTTGCAGGAGATGTGGCAAAAAAGATGTTTGAGGAGTTCGGCCGCCAGGAAGGTGAAATGGTAATGCCTATTACAGCTCCGCCAAAACGAGTTAAACTTTGGAAGGAGTTAGAAATTATGCCAAGAGCGATTGACAGAGAAGTAGTAGAATTGATGCATCGAACGCACATAGGAGTCGATGCTGATTATAAAAATATTATGAAACAATCGATGCGCGCTGCACTATCAGACGGATGGGGAGGCTCGATGATTGCAACAGAACTCTCCGATGTCCTTTTCGGATTGCCCGATCCCCTCAGATCAACTGTAAATCTTGGAGTATTTGATAAAGATTATGTCAACATTGTTGTGCACGGGCATGAACCTACCCTTTCAGAAATTATTGCTCTAGTTGCAATGGATGAAAAGATGACAAAGAAAGCGCAGGAAAAGGGAGCCAAGGGTGTTAATATAGGTGGTATTTGCTGTACTGCAAATGAAATTTTGATGCGACATGGTATTCCTGTAGCGGGTAACTTTCTGCAACAGGAACTTGCTATTCTAACCGGAGCTATTGAGCTAATGGTTGTAGATGTACAATGTTTGATGCCTGGCCTTAAGAATGTTGCAGGCTACTATCATACTAATCTTGTAACTACCTCACCGAAGGCAAAAATGCCGGGTTTCCAACATATTGAATTTCATGAGAATCGGGCACTTGAAATAGCAACACAGATAGTTGAACAGGCCATAGAGAACTTTCCAAACAGAAAAAATCCTGAAGGAGTATATATACCAAGTGTTACAGAAAGGCTTATAGCAGGGTTTAGCTCGGAATCAGTTTATAAGTTTCTTGGAGGAAAATACAGAGCAACCTATCGGCCGCTTAATGATGCAATAATTCAGGGCAGAATAAGAGGAGCCGCAGGTGTTGTTGGGTGTGTAAATCCAAATGTTGAATATGAAAAGCTTCATATCGAGATGATAAAAGAACTAATTAAAAATGATGTCCTTGTAGTAAGTACGGGATGTAGTGCAATTACGTGTGCAAAATACGGTTTGCTTCAGCCTGAAGCTGCGTTTAAATATGCCGGCCAGGGGCTTCAGGAGGTATGTAGAGCTGTAGGTATACCACCCGTACTACACCTCGGTTCGTGTGTCGATAACAGCAGGATCCTTAAGGTTCTAACAAATGTAGTTGCTGAAGGTGGACTTGGAGATGATATATCGGACTTACCTGTAGCTGGTGCTGCCCCGGAATGGATGTCTGAGAAAGCTGTATCAATTGGTATGTATTTTGTTGCATCAGGTGTGTACACAGTAATAGGGAAACCACTGCCAATGATGGGCAGTGTAAATCTGTATAAGTACCTGACAGATGAGATTGAAAACGATGTAGGTGGAAAATGGGCCTTTGAGGAAGATCCAATCGAAGCAGCCCATATGATGATAAGGCATATCGATAAAAAGAGGAAGGCACTTAAGCTAAAACCCATGATATATGAACAGCCGTTCAAACCGGAAGAATAAAAGCATATTAGTTAAAGAATAAAAAGCAGCTAATTATCTTAGATTTTTACATTTAATGAAAACTATATTAAAGGGATAGCAAGATGGAAAAAATGATAGTGGTAGATGTTGAAAAATGTATGAGCTGTCATAACTGTGAACTTGCCTGCACTGTTGCACATTCTGAAAGTAAAGATATTATACAGTTGATTTATAGTATGGAAAAACCTGAACAGAGAATAATTCTTGAAAGGTTTGAAAACTCAACAGTACCAATACATTGTCGGCACTGTGAAGATGCTCCGTGTGTAGCTGTGTGTCCTTCAGGAGCCATAACACATCCTGCTCCGAATAGCCCGGTTGTTCTTGATAGTGATAGATGTATTGGATGCCACGCCTGTATACTGGTATGTCCATTTGGAGTAATTCAGGTTGGGAAAGACGGAAAAAGTATGATTAAATGCGATCTATGCTTTGATAGGTTGAAAGAAGGTAAGGAACCGGCGTGTGCAGAAGCGTGTATTACTAATGCAATTCAGTATATATCAATTGATGAATATACTATAAAGAAAAGAGAAGAGTATACAAAAAAATATTTGGTAGCCATTCAAAAAGGAGAACTTATAAGTGAAGAACAGTGAAGTTATATCTGAGCTTGATGAGATCCTTGAGCAGTACCCGAGCGGTTATGAAGCTTTGTTACCTATTTTAGAAGATATTCAAGATAGATTTAACTATCTTCCGGAAGAGTTCCTAAAAGCTGTTTCGGAAAGAGTGCAAATCCCGCTGAATAGGATATATTCAGTAGCAACATTCTATAACGCTTTTTCACTAAAACCCAAAGGTAAGTATGTAATTCAAATATGCAAAGGAACTGCATGTCATCTAATGGGTGCGAATCTCCTCTCCGAAGAACTATCCTCCCTACTTAATATTGCTGAAGGAGAGACAACAAAAGATGGGCTCTTCTCAGTTGAAAGTGTTAGATGCCTCGGATGCTGCAGTTTAGCCCCTGTCATTAGTATAAATGGTAAGGTTTATGGAAATCTTAAACCGGAATCAGTTAAAAAGATTTTAAAGAAATACAAGAAATAAAGGGGCATTTTTATTATCGATCTTTTAAATAAGAATTCTGGGGCAAATCTTATTTAAAATACTAATTAAGAAAAATCATTCACCTAAATTGTAATATTGGAGTAGCTAAATAATGACTGATAGTAGAATAATAACAGAGGAAGATCTTAATAAGCTTGGCGAAGAGGGAATTGGAAGAATATTTCCTGATAAAATTAAAATATCGGTTCAGATGGCAACATGCGGTATAGCTGCCGGAGCTGATTTAATCTATAATGCTATAATTAGTGAAGTGAAAAATAAGGATATAATAATCGATAAAACAGGTTGTATAGGTTACTGTAAACGAGAACCAATGTTAAATCTTTATATTCCTGGTTTTAATCCTGTTGTGTATTCAGATTTAACCTCTAAAAAGGTTCAAGAGCTTTTGCCGCAATGGCTTAATGGAAACATCCCAGAAGATAATGCACTTGGCCAATTGGATGGTGGCCCTTATGAAACTTCTATAAAAAATAAAATTGTGGGTAATATTAAAAGTCTTTTAGATCATCCATTTTTTGTGAAACAAAAAAAGAGCATTCTTAGAAACAGCGGTTTTATTAATCCCTTACAGATTAGTGAATATGTTGGTAGGGGTGGATATTATACGCTTTTTAGAGTTCTGAAGGGAATATCATCCGATGAAATTATACAGGCAGTTAAAAAATCTGGCCTTCGAGGAAGAGGAGGTGCAGGGTTCCCCACGGGATTAAAGTGGGAAATCTGCAAAAAAGAAAAAAGCGATATTAAGTTTATTATCTGCAATGCAGATGAAGGTGATCCGGGAGCCTATATGGATAGAACGGTACTTGAAGGGGATCCTTTTAGTGTTCTTGAGGGGATGACCATTGGAGCCTATGCAATCGGTGTGCAGAAAGGGTATATATATGTTAGAAAAGAATATCCTCTTGCAGTAAAACATCTGAAAATTGCGATTGAAC
>QNBN01000083.1 GCA_003645695.1 Spirochaetota bacterium
AAAGAATGAAATCCAATTATAACTATCCTTCTCCATCCTCTACTTTCTTGAAGGTAGGTTATTAAAGTTGATAAAAGAAGGATAATTATCACAAAAGATAACGGAATAGTTTTTTGAGAGATACAGGTAAGAATAAAAGAGGTGTATGTATAAAAAATGCTAATTAACATTCCCCAGCATAGAAGAATTAGGAAAAGATCTTTATTGTTTTTCATACTTTTGATTTTCCTCAATCAAAATATCATTAAGGTAGAATGTATCAATATTATGTGTATTGTTCGTTGATAAATATTTATTATCTTTTTTTGCTAAAATAAACCAGATATGATGTTTTCTGTTATTCATAAATTCTTTTACAATGAGAGTCTGCTTCCCATGATCGTAACCGAAATATATACAGCTTGTTCCCCATGGGATATTATAACCTTTCGATAGAATGTCTAATAAGTATCCATCATTTTTTATACCTACCCTTGCAAGAGTTTCAAGTATTAAGGTCATCTGTTGAGGGCTTCTTGAGATTGGTATTATTTTTGACTTATCTCCCAGTACATGCCCATTGGTAATAAAACCTACTGGAATATTACTACGATTTATTTTAACAATCATTGATGCAATAATTTCCAGAATTCTTTCAAAATTTTCTTTTTGTCCCTCAGAGTCAAAATTTTCAACATCCAGGAGAATTAATAGTTTTGTCTGTACGGTTGGTTCATATAGCTTTTCCTGTAAGCGATTATGTCGTGCACTTGCTTTCCAATGAATGTCTCGTGCTGGATTCCCCTTTTGATAATCACGTGTACCGTAAATATAAACTGGATCTTTAACAGGACTCCATAATTCTGGAATACCAAAAAATTCTCTTTTATGAAATTTAACAGAACAAATATTAACAATACGAGGATAAACTACTATCTCAAATGTATTATTTAACAGTATATTTTTAAAGGAGAAACCGAAAATATCACCTCCTCTTAGTAATGGAGAGCCAACATTATAGACACCTCTTTTCTTTGGAATATATTCCCTTGAAAAAGAGGCTCGTTGATACCAGAAAAGAACAGTTTCCTCACTAACCCATTGACCTTCATTAGAACCAGTAATCATTCCAGGTATAAAAAGTCTTGTTTTGAATAGTACAGGCAGCAATTTTGAATTTGTAACCTGTATTTCAATTTTCAATACCTCATTCGGAAATAATCTCTTTTTATCAAATTTTATTGTAAATTTTATTTTATGGAGGCTTACACGACTCCATAGGTAAGACCCTATACCTATAACAAGGATTATTAACGAAAATACGCCTAATTCCGTTACATGATATGTAAAAGCAAGAATCAATAATAATAGCATGATTAGCTGTACAAATGGTACCATAAAAATTGAACTTGTTGATTCATTGTTTGAATGATAACCCATACATTGCTCTTTTTACTTAATCTGGAACCGGAGTTTGTGAAATAATTTCTTCAAGGATATTTTCTGGAGTTTCCCCTCTGAGTTTTTCTTCCTCATTCAGGATAATTCTATGGGCAAGAACAGGTTTTATCAGCTCTTTGACATCATCTGGAATAACATAGTTTCTGCCTTTTACCACTGCAAGCCCCTGTGCTGCACGCATTAGACCTAATGAACCCCTTGGACTTACCCCAAAACGTAGTTTTTTATTATTTCTGGTAGAAGAAATTATATCTATAATATACTTGTGGACCGGGGAAGATAGTGTGATCTTTTTACACATCTGTTGCATGGTTATGATTTGTTTTGGAGTAGCAACAGGTTTCAAACTAATTAACGGATCATCTTTTTGGAACCTTTTTAATATTGATATTTCTTCCTCCTCATTAGGATAACCAATGTTAATCTTAATCAAAAATCGGTCAAGCTGCGCTTCTGGTAAAGGAAAAGTACCTTCAAGTTCAATGGGATTCTGAGTTGCTATTAAAAAAAATGGTTTTGGAAGAGGGTAAGTTTTTCCGTCGATAGTAACCTGCCGTTCCTCCATGCTTTCGAGTAAGCTTGACTGTGTCCTAGGAATTGCTCGATTAATCTCATCAGCCAGAAGAACATTAGTTAGAACTGGACCCTGCTTGAATTCAAACTTTCCTTCTTTTTGATTATAGATATTAAATCCTGTGATATCTGATGGTAAAAGATCTGGTGTGAACTGGATTCTATTAAAGGAGCCTTTTATACTTTTTGCAAGACTCTTTGCTATCAATGTTTTGCCAACTCCCGGAACATCCTCCAATAAAGCATGCCCATCTGCAAGAAGGGTAACCAAAAGGAGTTCAATGGCTTCTTTTTTCCCTACAATTACTCTAGAAATATTTCCAATGATTTTTTTTATCAATTCAAAATTCATTTTATCCATTGAATATTTTGCAAACAATTAAAATATTGTAATAAGAATTGTTATATAACAAAATAGCTACTTTAGTTTGTCGTTAGAATAGCTATTTTTTATTTGATTTTTTTACTATTTAAAATAAATGTCGGATATAATCTAACATCCAGAATATCTCGAACCTTCTTTCGCCGGGAAGGCAGTATAAAAGGTTTTTAGATTAAAACTGTATGTGTTTTAGGATACTTCGATAGTCACGGAAAAGGCAAGTAAATTTCTTATATAAAGGGGAACTATAATCTCCAATCATGATGCATTATATTATCTTTAGAGAGCGTAGTGACCAAAAGTAAAAGGTAGGCTCAAAAAATCAAAAAACAGTTACCTTTCTCCCTCTCCTTCTTAATCTATACTATTCTCCTTTCAGGTTAAAAACCTTCGCATGGTTTAATAATCGGTCAATTAATGCCGCCGTCATTATTCCATTTCCCAGCATCTCTGCCCAGCTGTCAAAACCCTTATTCAATGTGATTATGATAGACGATTTCTCTACCCTTCGTTCAAGCAAAGGGACTCAGACCGACCTTCTGTTTTTAATAAAACATTATATTTACCATACTTACCATTTCTTAAAATTATCATCATTTTTAAACTTAACAGACATCAATAAGCTATATGGATCTTTCTAATTGTTCTAAACCGGCTATTCCGTAGAATATGTCTTTCAATCGATTATACGATTCTTTAAATAGCTCATAATATTTTTCGTACAATTCCCTATTTTTACTATCAGGTTTAACTATATCGGTAATTTTTACTATTTTTGCAGCATCCTCTATAGAATTAAAAATCCCCACTCCAACTCCTCCTGCAATAGCTGCTCCGCAAGAGGTTGCTTCTTCAATTAAATTAAGTTTGGCTACATTAATACCAATAATATCAGAAAATATAGAACGCCACAACCTGCTTTTTGCACCTCCTCCAATCATCCTTATTAAATCTGTTTCAGCTCCCTGTTCTTCAAATGCCTCAACAATAATCTTCATATTAAATGCTACACCTTCAAGCACAGCTCTAATCATATGCTCCTTGCTGTGCCTGAGCGTAAGACCAATAAATGCTCCTCTAGCCTTCGGGTCCCACAAAGGACTTCTCTCACCCATAAGATAGGGTAAAAATATCAGCCCCTCAGCTCCAGGCTTTATCTTTGAAGCCTTGCTGTTAAGAATTTCATAAACATCCTGGTTACTACTTTTTGCCTTCTCCGATTCATAATCACAGAATACATTTTTAAACCAGCCATAAGAGCCGCCCCCAGTCTGCATTGTCCCGGCAGCAAAGTACAGGTTTTTCTTAAAATGACAGAAGGTAAATGTTCTTTTTTTGGGATCTAAGATCGGCTTTGTATCAATTATACCCATCCATGTTGATGTTCCTAAATAGATATAGCTCTGGCCCTTTTCAACCACCCCGGCTCCTGCTGTAGCACATGCTCCATCACCACCTCCAATTACAACAGGTGTCCCCGAAAGAAGCCCACTCTCCCTTGACACCTCCTTTTTTACTACTCCCACTACTGTTACTGACTCAGTTATATCAGGAAGCTTCTCCCTATCTATACCCGTTGCTTTCAACATTTCTTCAGACCACTCCATCTTGTTGATATCTAAAAGATTCATACCACTGGCATCAGAGTAATCTGTGACAAACTTTCCTGTTAATCTTAGAACAATAAAATCCTTAGCATGGATAAACTTATAGGTCCTTTTATATATTCCCGGCTCATTCTCCTTAATCCAGAGTATCTTTGAGGCAGAGTAAGATGCCGACAACCTATGGCCTGTGATTTTATAAGCTCTATCCGAAGAGATTTTCTTTAAAACCCTTTCAGCCTGGCTTTCAGAACGAAGATCAGCCCAGATTATAGATCTTCTTAAAGGATTGCCCTCGCTGTCCACAGGGAGTGCTGCCATCATCTGCCCTGAAAAAGAAACAGTAGCAACCTCATCGGGAGTGACATCAGAGATTTCAAAGAGCCTTTTATTTGCTCTGCAGAAGGCTTTCCAGTAATCCCATGCATCCTGTTCTGCCCATCCATTGTTGGGATAGTAAGTAGTGTATCCCTGAAATGCTGTTGCTTTCATGTTTCCGTCAATGTCTACCAATGTTGCTTTATCGCCTGTTGTTCCCAGATCGTGCGCAAGAATGTATTTTTCCATATCTAACTCCATATAGATGTTAGTTATACAAATTTTAAGTTTATTTTACTCTAATTTTCATTATTTTTAAATACAATTTTGTCCCCAAAACAATTAATATTTGCAGGAATAACCAATAGGATAATGAAAAAGTATTTTACTTTTGAAGACCAGATTCCCCCCACTAACAGAATAGAGGCAATAGAATTTTTCAATAATCTCTTTGAAAATAATAATCCTCTTATAGTTGAGATTGGTTCAGGCAATGGGCATTTTCTTGTTGATTACGCATTTCAGAAGCCAGACTATAACTTTATCGGGACTGAACTTCTTGGAGGTAGGGCAAAAAAGTTTTATAAGAAGATATGCAAAAGAGAATTAAAAAACATTGCAGTATATAAGGGTGATGCAAGGGTTTTTATATGGGAATACCTTTATGATGAAATGGTTAACGAGTTCATTATTCTTTTTCCAGACCCCTGGCCAAAGAAGAGACATCACAAACATAGGCTCATAAAAGAGGAATTTATAAAAATGCTCTCCAGAAGATTAAAGAAAAACGGTTTAATCTCGATAGCTACGGATCATGAGGAGTACAGAAATTGGATAATTGATGAATTTAAAAAGGTTAAAGAGCTCATACAAGTCTATAAGGATGGTTATTCAAGCTATCCTGAAGAGTACCCATCCACTTTATTTCTTGAAAGATTTAAAGATTATGGGAAAGAGATCTATTTTATGAGGTACAGAAAAGCATAAACTTAAAATAGTGAATTATTTAATCGCGCATTTTATTTAGCTTGTCGCGTATTTTAGCAGCCTTTTCATACTCCTCATTTTCGACCGCTAACCTGAGCTCTTCAACGAGCCTTTGTTTTTTAGAAGGTGTATAATTTCTTACGATCTCATCAGCCCAGCTTTTAAGGAATGTTATCTCAGTCTTTTGCTTACCATAAAAACCATCGTCCATTTTATATACATCTTCTATCTTATCAATGCCGTCACGGATCTCATCCATTGCTCGCGGTGTATCCTTTGACTTTAAAGCACTCAGAACCTTTGCCCTTGTATTCATCATCATAACATATGGCCTATACTGTTCAAACTCTTCAATATATTGCTTATTAAGGGCATATTTTTTTACAAAATCAAATAAACGAAGGTTTCTCGCTGTATCCCTTTCGGCCCTTTTATAATCCCCTAATTGAAAGAAACAGAGGTATCTGTAGTAGTACTGAACACCTTCCTGTTGAAGGGCATAACAATCCTCTTTATCGAGAGTAAAATCTGTCGCAGTGCCATACTTCCTCTCCAACTCTTCAACAATACCTTCAAAGTAATCGAGCAGAGACTCTTTTCCATGAGGCCTCTTGCCATCTGGCCTTCCCTCCTGCTCCATTTGAAGGATACCAAGGTCCAATCTCATCTGTATTTTTATCTTACCATCTATGCCCCGAATCTTTCTTACCATCATATCCTGCTGGGAATCATACTCCCAGGCTTTTAGAACAGGGCTTATATCATTTTTTACCGATTTTTTCTTTTTTCTTCTAAACATTTTTACAACCCTGTTACTTTATGTTTTACTACAAATTTATTATAACCCATTATAATAGAAAAGGAAAATTAAAACCTTAATTCGAGTTATATTTTCACGCTTCGACACTGTGATTCAGAAATCCATTTCTAATTTAAAAATAAAATTAAGGTTCAAATCCAAACTCACAATCCATAAATCAATCTGACTACTATTTGCATGCAATTCTAATTATAAGTCTGCCTATCTATTCCTTAGGCAATGGTTCAATTTCCATCAATTTATCTAATTTTACTATCTTAAATATCTGCATTATGGTATCATTTACTCCAACTATTTTAACTTTTCCCCCTTTCTTATTCATCTCCTTGAAGAGCATAACAATCTTCCCTATCCCAGAGCTCGATATTGATTTTAGCTCACCCATATCAATGGTGATAGATTCTGGTTTTTTTTCTAAAACAGAATTAAATGCATCCATTAATTCATCGCCCTGTTCTACAAAAACATCCCCTATAAGCTTAACAATAATCTCTCCCTTTTCTTCCTGGATTCTTATCTCCATATATCCTCCTGAATTCCCTCTCGTAATTAAAGCATAGCAGAAAAAATTTCACATTTCAATATTTTTTTATTTCATATATATAATATTAATTTATAATTTAATTTACCTCTTTAAATATCATAAAAACTTCTATATTATAGATATAAAATAAAACAGGAAAATACTTTGATCTATAATCAAAAAATAACACTAAAAGATATTAAAGCCAACATACATATAGGTGTAACTGAAGAAGAAAGGCAGAAAAGGCAGGAGATACTCATAACATTGGAGCTGATACCGATAATTGATTCTCCGCCTAAAAATGACAGTATAGAGGAAACCGTAAACTATTCTAAAATAAGAGAAGAGGTTTTAGAAATCTCAAACAGCAGAAGTTTTAATCTACTAGAAACACTGTGCTGGGTTATAGCAGATAACATAAAAAATAACTTCAAGGTTGAACAAGTAACCGTTATTGCAAAAAAGTTTCCCTATAAAGATGTCGATTACGTTTCATACTCAATTACCATTTAAGGAGGGTATATGGAATTAATAATTCTTGGAACCAGTGCTGGTTATGCAAATAAAAATGATGGCTGCTCTTCATATCTTCTTAAATATAAGGATAAGCACTATTTGATAGATGTCGGTCCGGGCGCAGTTTCGTATCTACAAAACTTTATAAACTATACTCAGATTGAAAGTATATTCCTCTCCCACCTACATGCCGACCATGTATCGGATTTATACACGCTGAGGTATGCCGTTTATTATGCCCAGGGATTGAACATGATGAAAAAACCTTTAGAAATATATATGCCCGCAACACCTGTAGAAACAGTTAATTTTATAAAATCAAATGTGGAAGAAGAGTTTTCGATAAACTGGATTAAAGATGGTGACCAGATCAACATCGATGGCATGATAATTAGCTTTTTAAAGGTAAATCATCCGGTTGAAACCTATGCGATTAGATTTGACAGTGATGAAGGAAGTTTTGTCTATACATCGGATACATCATACTTCGACAAACTAGTACGATTCAGTCAAAATGCCAATCTCATTCTTGCGGAAGCTACACTTATGGAATCAGATAAGGATAAGGAGTCCTTCGGGCATATGACATCAAAATCAGCGGCAAAACTCGCAAAAGAAGCATCTGCAGGGAGGCTAATCCTTACACATATATGGCCCGAAAATGACAAGCTTACTCAGCTTCAGGAAGCTGAATCCATCTTTAAAGACGTAACAATTGCAGAAAGAGGCGAAAAACATATTATAGATAGAATAAAATAGGAGAAAATACATTATATGTTTGAAAATAGAGAAACAATCAGAGAGAATGATGAAAATTTAAGCGAATACAGCACACTTATTGAGAGAGTACTGGAAGAGATAAGAAAAGTAATTGTTGGCCAGGATGAAATATTGCAGAAATTACTAACATGTTTGTTATCATCTGGCCATATCCTGATTGAAGGTGTTCCCGGATTAGCAAAAACTTTGATTGCTAAAACTATTGCCTCAGTTATTGATTGCGATTTTTCCAGGATACAATTTACGCCAGATCTTTTGCCTGCGGATATTCTCGGTACAATGGTCTATAATCAGAAAACCGGTGAGTTCTATGTGAAAAAAGGTCCTATATTTTCAGCAATTGTACTTGCCGATGAAATAAACAGGGCTCCTGCCAAAACTCAATCAGCACTCCTCGAGGCAATGCAGGAAAAACAGGTAACAATAGGAGAAAACAGTTTTCCACTGGACGAAATATTTATGGTAATTGCAACCCAAAACCCAATTGAGCAGCATGGGACTTATCCACTACCAGAGGCTCAGATAGATAGGTTTATGATGAAATTAAAGATTAACTATCCTACAAAAAAAGAAGAGTTAGAAATACTATCCCTTCATGGCTCCGGGGAAAATATTAATGCCAGCAAGATTTTAGATAAGGATAAACTACTCGAAATCAGAAAGGCCGTCCATAGTATTTACATGGATAAAAAAATAGAAGAGTATATTGTGAACCTGGTACTAGCCTCGAGGGACCCTATATCTTTTAATATACCGGAGATTTCTGATATGATTTCCTATGGTGCAAGCCCCAGAGCTTCAATTTATTTAAAGGTTGCCTCAAAAAGCTATGCATTAATTAATGGCAGAAACTATGTAATACCGGATGATGTACAGGAGATTTCATACGATATTTTAAGACATAGGATCATACTTAGCTATGAAGCTCAGGCTGAGGAGATTGATACAGATAAGATTATAGAAATGATACTCAGCAAAGTGGATACTCCATGACAGATATTAAATCTATATTCAAAAAGATAAAAAAAATCGAAATCAAAACAAAAAAGACCGTTGAGGAGATAATCTCTGGTGAATACCATTCTGCATTCAAAGGAAGAGGGATTGAGTTTAGCGATGTAAGGGATTATCATTATGGAGATGACATTCGCCTTATTGATTGGAATGTAACGGCGAGGTTAAATAAACCCTACATAAAAACCTTTCAGGAGGAAAGAGAACTATCAATACTTCTTGCTATTGATGTAAGCTCATCTACAGCATTTGGATCAATATATAAAACCATAAGAGAGTTAATGACAGAGGTTGCAGCATTATTTTGTTTTGCAGCTATTCGTAACAATGATAAAGTAGGTCTGGTTATATTTAACAATCAAATAGTTCAGTACACTCCTCCGAAATCCGGAAATGTAAACCTTTTAAAGATTATTAAAAATATTATTCAGGCTGAAACAATTCAGGGGAAAACTTCATTAAAATCTACGATAGAATTCCTAAATCACCTTAAAATAAAAAAAAGCATAGTTATTCTAATGTCAGATTTTCTTGACAAAGATTTTTCCAAACCATTAAAGATGCTTTCCAAAAAACACGATTTAATCCCAATACTGTTTGAAGATCCATTTTTGAAGTATATACTTGAAAAGCCCTCCTCTACAGCTGTAAGAGATATCGAAAGTGAAAAAATGATTTTACTACCTGAATTCTCTGAACAAAAAAAATTAGAGAACAACCTGACAGGTTTTCTTAACAACCGATACCGTATCTTTTCGAATATTGGATTGGATTATATTCGATTGACAACTGAAGAATCATACGTTAAACCAATTTTAAAGTTTTTCCGTAAAAGAAATAGGCAGTTATAATCTTAATTGAAATAATGGCAAGTAAGCTATAGATCTTAATAAACTATAATTGTAAACTATCCAAAAAAATGAAAATCAAACTTATAACTAACACAATTATCGCCTTATTTCTTTCTCTGATTTTAACAAGCCCTCTTGATGGTAGAAGCTCCTCAAAATCTATTTCGACATCCAAAATACCTTTAGATAACTATTCGACAAATGTTAATTTTGTAGATGGCAAAGATAATTATAAAGTTAATATTAAACTTCTAACCATTACTCCTGTTTACGTCGGAGATCCAATAGACATTATTTTATCAATAGATACTAATAGGGATTTTAACATCGATTTCCCAAGAGATGACAGCACCTTCTACCCCTTTCACCTAAACAACTACCAGGTAAAAGAGAAAAAAAGAAA
>QNBN01000084.1 GCA_003645695.1 Spirochaetota bacterium
GGAATTATGTCCATTCCAACACAGATCTTTTATGATAAAGATGGAAAAGCTATAGGTGGCCATGTAGGATTCATACCAAAAGAAGCCTTTAAAGAGATAATAAAAGAACATTTTGGGATTGAATAATAAACTACTTATTTTGTTGGTCTATTAACCGGATAAATGGGGGAATTCCCTCTTAATACTTCCAAAACGTTTAAAGCAGCTTTGGCCTTTAGTTCTACCAGAGATTCTTCACTATAGTATGCTGTATGGTCCGACAGAATCACATTGTCGAGTCTTAAGAAAGGATGGTTTTTGGGTAGTGGTTCAGTTTCAAAAACATCAAGACCAGCATAGGCAATTTCTCCATTTTTCAAAGCATCTATCAGGGCATCCTCGTTAATTATCCCTCCTCTCGATGTATTAATAATTATTGCATCATCTTTCATCTTTTTAAACTCTCTTTTATCAAACATACCCCTTGTTTTTTCATTTAATGGAACATGAATTGATATATAATTGGATTCTTTTAAAAGAGATTCAAAATCCACCTTTACAACATTATATTTTGTAAAAATTTCTTCTGAAACATACGGATCATAAGCTATAACTTCTTTGAAACCAAATCCTGCAATTTTCCTGTGAAGCGCTCTGGCAATAGCGCCATATCCAACAAGCCCAATAACACTCCCTTTGATGCGATGAATGGGTTGTTTTTTATGAAGATTCCAAAACCCCTCGCGTATTTTTCTATCTTTGTAGGCTGTTTTCCTTATACATGCTAAAAGTAAGGCTATAGCATGATCGGATACATCCTCAACACAGTAATCAGGGACATTTGCCACCCATATCCCTTTGTTCGTAGCTGCTTCTACATCTACATTATCGTACCCCACTCCATACCTTGATATAACTTTGCACTTATTCATAGCTTCAATTACGTTCTCAGTAATTGGAGCAAGATTTACTATAACAGCATCAGATTCTTTAATGGATTTTGCTACTACATCCTCATCTACTGATCTGCAAATACTGATCTTTGTGCTAAGTTTTCTAAGAACATCTCTTTCTTCTTTATAATCGTCAAATCTGTTATCTACAATAATAATCCTATATAATGACATGTAAAAATTATCCAAATATCCTACTTCAACAATCTCTTTACCTGAGCAGCTTTACCAACCCTATCTCTGAGGTAATATAGCTTCGCCCTTCTTACTTTTCCTCTCCTCACTACTTCTATTTTCTCAATTCTGGGTGAGTTTAGGGGAAAGACTCTTTCAACTCCTATTCCGTAAGATTCTCTCCTTACACGGAAGGTCTTTTTACTTCCACTGTTCTTCATAGATATTACATAACCTTCAAAAACCTGAATTCTTTCCCTCTTGCCTTCTATTATTTTTACATGAACCTTTACCAGATCGCCAATATGAAATGGTATTTCTTCATATTTTATCTGTTCTTTTTCAATTTCATCAATAACGTTCATCTTCTAACTCCTTTCTAATTTCTTCTAACAGCTTTTTATATTCATCAGAGAATTTATCCTCATCTATGAGTCTTAATACAAGATCAATTCTCTTTAGAATTGTATTTTTCAATCTATTTTTTAATCTCCATTTTTCAATCTCTCTATGATTGCCGGAGAGAAGAATATCAGGTACCTTATGCCCTTTATAATCAGCAGGTCTCGTATACTGATCATATTCAAGTAGACCACTGTTATCAAAACTCTCTTCTTTTCTGGATTGTTTATTTCCCAGAACTCCATCTATCTGTCGAGATACTGCATCCACCAATATTGCTGCTGCGAGCTCCCCACCAGTGATTACATAATCGCCGATAGAGATTTCTTCATCTACAATATTATCAATTACCCTTTGATCAATTCCCTCATAATGTCCGCATAAAATAGTTAATACAGTATATTCTGAAAGATCTTTAACCTTCTCCTGGTTAAGTAAGTTTCCCCTCGGTGTGGTGTATACTACATAACCCGGATTTTCCAGGGATCCAACCGCGTTAAAAACTGCGTCGGGCCCGATTACCATCCCCTGGCCTCCGCCGAAGGGATAATCATCAACCTTTTTGTGTTTATCCTTACTATAGTCTCTAATATCTATCAGATTTATATTTATTAAAGATTTCTCTATAGCCCTTCCAATAATACTTTCTTTAAAAAAACATGAAAGAAGATTCGGGAAGAGTGTTAATATATTGAATACCATAAATTTCCAAACAGGGCACCACCTGCTAAACTGGATAGATACTAAATAAGGCCCTCAATAAGTTCGATTTCTATCCTTTTTAATTTAATATCTATTCTTTTGATGACATCTGAAATCGCCGGTATCATCAGTGTATCATCTTTACCTTTTAACCGAACTACATAAACATCGCAACTTCCGGCGTTTTGAATATCCTCAACTACTCCTAGCACTTCTCCTTCGGTAGTTACAACTTGACATTTCCAGATATCATAATAATAATAACTATTTTCAGGAAGCTTAGCCGCATTTTCTCTATCTATATAGAGATATTCATCCCGATATTTCTCAGCTTCATCCCTATTCCCAGTCTCTCCAAGTTTTAAAAGAACAAATCTATGTGCAATTCTACTACTTTTTACAGGTATCTTAATATACCCTTCAGGTTTCTTAATATATACATACTTTATCCCTTCAAATCTGTTAATACTGTCAGTTATGGGTAAAACTTTAATTTCACCAACTATTCCAAAAGGCTTTAAAACTTTACCAATTATAAAATAATCTTTCTTATCCTCCATGGTTCATTAAAAACAGTTCCTTCTAAAATGCAGAGCCCCCCTATCAGTCAAAAATGTTCAATATTTCTTTCAATCTCAGGATTTTATATAAAATGACGTTAGCAGCATATTTACGGCTTATTAAACTACATAAAAGCCATTTTATCCGATGGAATTAACCCAAAATATCAAGGGTAATTCTCTTTCCAGATTTTGCAATTGCTGCATTAAGAATGGTTCGTATCGCTTTTGCAATTCTGCCATTCTTACCAATCACTTTACCCGTATCTGAAGGAGCAACCTTTAGCTCAAAGATAGTGGATTTCTCTCCTTCAACTACGTTAATCTCTACCTGATCTGGCTCGTCTACCAACGCTTTAATAATGTACTCTAGAAATTCTTTCTCCTTCATCTCCTCACTCCTTTCCCAACTGAGATTTACCCATTATTTTACACTAATACCTTTTTTATTTAAGAGTATCTTAACTGTATGAGAAGGTATAGCACCCCTACTTAACCATTCCTTGATCCTATCCTCTTTAATAACAATACTATTTTCATCCTTTTCCAGTGGATGATACAATCCGAGATTTTCCAGGAATTCACCATCCCTTTTTTTACGTGAATCTACAGCAATGATCCTGTAATAGGGTCTCTTTTTTGCTCCCATTCTTGTTAGACGTATTTTTACACTCACTACCTATTCCTCCAGATTTTTTATCAATATAATTACATTTTACAATTTTGTAAAGAAATTATAAATAAGTCAAATCTCCATTAAAATCATAGTTAAAATCAATTTCTACCCATTAATGATGAAAACATATCTCCAGACATTCTTCCTTTATTTTTACTGAACTTTTTCATCATTTTTTTCATCTGTTGAAAATTATTTAAAAGACGGTTAACTTCAAATACCGTTGTTCCGCTACCGAGAGCGATCCTTTTCCTCCTACTACCATTAATTATTTTATAATGTGCCCTCTCTTCTGGGGTCATACTGTTGATTATTGCCTCAGTTCTCTTTAAATCTCTTTCATCTACCTTTAAATTCAGCTTTTTAGGCATTCCAGGTATCATCTCAAGAATATTTTCTAGTGGGCCCATCTTCTTTAACTGTTTTATTTGATCAAGAAAATCATTTAAATCAAAATTGTCCTTCTTTATTTTTTTCTCGAGCTTTTTAGCCTTTTCAATATCATACTCTTTTTGAACCTTCTCAACAAGGGAGACAACATCACCCATGTTTAAGATTCTATCGGCAATTCTATCAGGATAAAACTTTTCAAAATCTTCAATTTTTTCACCTGTGCCAATAAACTTAATATACTTTCCCGTAATGTATGACATTGAAAGAGCAGCTCCACCTCTGGCATCAGAATCCATTCTCGAGAGAATAATACCGGTGATTCCGAGTTCCCTGTTAAAACCCTCTGCTACAGAAACGGCTGCCTGACCTGTAGCTGCATCAGCTACAAGTAGTATCTCATCGGGCTTCAAAACCTTCTTTATTCTCTTAAGCTCCTCCATCATATCTTCATCCAATTCCAGCCTTCCTGCCGTGTCCACAATTATGGCTCCATAGCCATGATCCTTTGCATATTTATACGCATCGCCAGTTATCTGCTCGGGCTTTTTGCCATCCTCCTTAAAAACCTCAAAGCCATTTTTTCCTGCCAATGAAACAAGCTGCTTAATCGCTGCCGGCCTGTAAATATCAGCTGCAACGAGGAGAGGCTTTTTATTAAAATTTTCCAACACAAACTTCGCCAGTTTAACAGCAGTGGTGGTTTTTCCTGAACCCTGAAGGCCAACAAGCATAATATTGGATATTCCGCCAGTTTTAATATTCATATCATGGGCTTTTTCACCCAGAATCTTCACCAGATAATCATGAACTACCTTTGTAAACTGCTGAGCCGGAGTGAGGCTTTTAATAACCTTCTCCCCCATAGCCTCTTTTGTGGCACCATCAATAAACTCCTTTACCACTTTGTAGTTTACATCAGCCTCCAGAAGAGCAAGTTTTATCTCTCGCAATCCATCCCTAATATTCTTCTCTGTGAGGCTTCCCCATCCTTTTATCTTTTTCAGAACTTCACTCAATCTGTCGGATAAAGAGTTTAACACGGATTCTTCTCCTTTTATAATTCATTCTTAAGGTTTTATTCATAAAAATTGTAGTATTTTGTACCAGAATTTGATATTTAATTAGAATACTAAAATATTCAAGGCCACTTAAATATAATTTATTATAGGTATAAAACGAATAGGCAAAGCAAGTTTTTTATCATGATTGAAAGTTCACTTGCCTATTCTTAGTTAAGGGTTTACTATAAAAACCATCTTTTATTCTTTCAAAAACCTGAATAGGTATAGTATGTTTTTTTATTATCATCCAGAGTTTATCTGCCTATTTGCTATTTTCCAGCGTAAAGTAGTAAAGTTCTATTTTTAGAAACTCTAAGCTGAGTAAAAAATCTCTTTTGTTTTCGAGCGATACGGCGAAATCTTTAACATAAAAGAAAGTATAGATTTCTCACCTTAGTGCAACATTCTCGAAACAACTCTACTCTACCTTTTAGAATAAACTCATCTAAAATTTATAAAATTCTTTTCAAAAAAAGAAACTCTTCTTTCGGAAATATCAAAATATCTTGATTTCGGATAACTTTCAACTATTTTGCGATAAAACTTATAGGCCTTTTCAATATCCCTGTATTTTCCAGGGTTATCATATATAGACGCAAGCCTGAAGAATACTTCATCATCCATAACACCCTTTTCAATGCAATAATTATATCCTTCAAGGCTGGTTGATATATCACCGTTGTTATAGGCTATGTCAGCTATTCTTCTCTTTACCAGAGGATCAGACGTCTTATCGAAAACCTTTTTGTAAAACTCCAGTGCCTTTTTTAAATCACCTTTTTCATAGTAGTAATCTGCCAGCCATCGCAAGGCGAGAACATAGTATTTTCCTTTACCTTTTGACTCTAATTCTGTATAATAACGGAGAGCAGTATTATTATCAGCCAGATTTTCGTACGCCTTTGCCATACTATATTCCGCATCATCACGATAATCACATTTCTCACACTTGGCGAGGTACTCTTTTAACAAATCAATGGCCCCTTCATTATCCCCCCTTTTCAATTTAGTTATACCCTTAAAATAGTTCTCATTCTCATCTTCAAACTTAATTTCCACCTTCTTCTTACTCTTTGTATCTATATAGTATATTTCTGAGGATTTTTTCTTTTTAGCCAATTGATAACTTTCAGCAGGTTTAATAGACTTACCCTTTTCATTATTTGCATACTTTGGGGCATTCTGCAGCATATTTTGTTTAGTCTTCTCATTTACAGATTTTTTTACATTTAAATTAGCTGTTGCTGTACTTTTAGAATTCTCCTTCTTAGCCTTACTGGCTTCTACTGATAATGCTCCCTGGGCTTTTTCAGGAATACCGGAAATACCACCATTTGTTTTCTCTTCCTTCTCGACCTCAATTTTGTTCACAGCATCATTTTTTGTAGTACTTACAGCTTCAACTTTTTCATTATCTGTTTCAACAATTTCGGTTTTGCTAATCTGGGATAAAGCGTTGCTGGTTGCTTCAGCTAAGTTTATCTCTTTTGTTTTGATTTCTTTGTTAGGCTCAGTTGATTTATTACCTTTTTGATTATTTTCTATTTTTTCAGGTACACCTGACCTTTCAATATCTTCTACTTCACTCCCGGATACTTTAACTTTTGACTGAGATTTTTCTTTAATTGTAATATGGAGGTATTTATCCTTCCCAACAAAGCTAAAAAATACATAAGCCTCACCTGCTTCATTGGCCCTGATATTAAAAATTGTCCTATCAACATCTACAGTTCTAAGCAGTATTGTTATTTTATCTCTGCTATACCTGTTAGCATACCAACCCTTTCCATTAAGCTCTACAGTAAACTCCTCACTCTTTGTAACAGTTATGTTTAATAATGAAGCCTCTTGGGAAAAACGGAAGTTCATTTTAGACTTTGCAAAAATCATAGATGGGATTATTGCAAGAAGTAAAATGACTCCTATGTAATATATTATCTTTTTCATTTACTAAAATTATCTAAGTTTCAAAATGTTTTATAAGTATTTATCTTATTTAAAGAGCCAAAATTCGACCTAATTTTTATGAATAAAACCATAAATTGATTTTTAAAAAACAATACTTAGTTATTGAAACTCTATTATGGTTCAATAATTTCATCATTTAGAGTTAGAATACCTTTTTCTTCATTATCAAAAATAACAGGCTTCACAGTGGCATTTTCCCCCATGGTCCTCTCATTAATTAAATCAGATATTTTGATCGGTCTAAGCTTTAAGCTATCCAGCAGGTACAATAGTTCATCAGAATATTCTGGCTTAAAAATATCTTCCATATCGAAATCCACTGGAGGTGGAATTAAAAAGTGGGTAACTTTTTGATTTTGCTTTGCTTCTTCTTCTATGATAGCAGCTTTCTTCATCTCACTCAAGATCTGATAGCCCTCTTCATCATGTACCCTATTAGGCTTAGCTATCAAACCTAAGATAACCCCAATTAGCACAGAAAATACTACCAGTCCTAACAGGGAAAATATTACGACCTTTAAATTGTTTTTTATTAGATTCAACCAATCATCCAACTGCCTTCTCCACCATATCCAGTGATACTACCTTGGAAACCCCGGGTTGTTCAGCGGTAACTCCATAAATTATATCAGCAAACTCCATAGTTCTTCTATTATGGGTTATTATTACAAATTGAGTGGTATCTGTAAACTCCTTAAGAAGATTCAAAAATCGAACAATATTCTCTTCATCAAGATCATGATCAACCTCATCTAGAAAGCAAAAGGGGCTTGGTTTAACTATAAAAATTGAAAAAAGTAGTGCAATTGCCGTGAGGGTTTTCTCCCCACCTGAAAGCAAAGTTTTTTTATTCATTCTTTTCCCAGGAGGAATAGCTACAAACTCAATACCTGAATTAAAAATGTCGTTGCTGTTGGTCAAATAAAGATCCGTTTTCCCACCGTTAAAGAGGCGTTTAAATATTTTATCAAAATTATCCTTAATCCGCGCCAGATTATCAATAAACTGTTTTTTTGAAACCTCCATAGTTTTAGAAACCAGCAAATCAAGATCCTTTTTTGCATTCAAAAGATCTTCTTTTTGTGATATCAAATAATCATATCTCTTTTTTACATCTGACAATTCCTCAAGAGCCAGAAGATTGACATGTCCTAAACCTCTGATTTGTTCTTTCACAGAATCACGCCTTTGCTTTATTTCATCAATAGAAATATTAGTTTGAGGGTGGTAAAACTCGAGAGGTTCATTAAAACTCTCATTAAAGTTTTCAGCAAGCGACTTAATTCTTATCGATAGTTCTGTCTCCCGTTTTTCAAGATCGGAGATTTTTACAGTGATAGAATCAATTTTACTCTTCAACTTCTCCAACTGACTTTCATAGGAATTAATCTCTTTAAGAATTCCATCAATCAATTTATTATGATCCTTTGTACTGTCACTAAGCCTGCTTTTTTTCAGTTCAACCTCTTTACTTTCCTCCAGTAGCTTTTTTATATCTTGATTAAAGTTTTCAATTTTATTTTTGAGGTTCTCTATATCAAACTTAGTATCCTGAATTGCATCATCGTTTATCTGAAGATCTTTGTAGTTTCTCTCGAGCGAGTTTTTAAGATGGGCAAGCTTTTCCTTGTTTCGTGCTAATTCAGGATTAAGCTTATTGTACAGTTTTATGAACTCTTCTTTTCTCGCCATATTATTTTCAATTTCAGACTGAATTTCTACACCTCTTTTTTTGAGATCTTCCTCTCTTTTTACAAGCTCTTCTACCTGCCCCTCAATTTTTTCCTTCTGAGTGTGAATACCCTCTTTCCCAAATATCATCTGGGTTATGTTCTCCTGTATTGTGAAAACAGATTCAAAATTACTCTTGAGCGTATCCACATAATCTTTCATTTTATCAAGGCTTTCCATAAACTCCTTGATAAAAGTATTAATATGATTTTCAGAGCTTAAAAGCTCTATATCCCCAATTCTTACCTTATATCTATCAATTTCACTATATATCTTATTTAAGTATTGGTGAACATTTTCCACAGATTTATTCTTTTCTTTTTCGCTTTTTACAAGCTTCATTTTAACATTATCAAGCTCTTTCAGGAGATTATCTATCGCTGATTTCAAATCCTGCCTGAGCTCTGATAACCTATTGGTCACTTCATTGATAGTATGGTTATTGCTCTTTCTCTCTTTAACAAGACTATTAATTTTCTTATCCAGAAAATCTATTACCTTCCTGTAGTTATTTATCTTCTCTTCCTGAGATTTAATAATTTCGGTGGTTGCATTAATCTCTTTCTTCAATCTCTCAATTTCAATGTTTATTGTATGTCCTTTTTCAACTAATTGCTCAAGAAAGCCCTTTTTACCGGATAATTGGACTTCAAAATCGCCAACCCTATCTCTCAAATGTTTGATTCTGGAATTAATTGAATTAATCTCTGATTCAAGGCGATAAATATTATTTTTAATATCCACTATTTTGGATTCTTCATCCCTAACAGCTTTAATTCTTTGTTCAATTTTCTTTTCAAGATCAACTTTTTGCTTTAAAAGCTCATCCTTTTCATCCATGTATTTTGATAAATCCGAGTCAATTTTTGATTTTTGACCCTCGTAATGTTTTATTCTCATATATGTGTATAATTTTTCATATTCAATTTCACTATTTTTAAGCTCCTTATACTTTCTCGCTTTTTCAGCCTGCCGCTCAAGACTTTTGTACTCCTTATCAACCTCATTGATAATTAAATCAAGCCTTATAAGGTTTTCATCGGTGGCGTTTAATTTTCTGTATGACTCCTTTATTCTAGTCTTATATCTTGTAATTCCTGCTGCCTCTTCAAAAACAATCATCCTATCTTCAGGACGATTGCTTAAAAGCATATCAATATTACCCTGCTCCATAATTGAATAGGCTGTTTTCCCTATACCTGTGTCTGCGAATAGTTCTTGGATATCTCTAAGCCTTACATTCTTTTTATTTATAAAGTATTCACTCTCTCCTGATATATACAATCTTCGCTTTATGGAAATTTCACTAAACTCTATTGGAAGCAGATTATCCTCATTTACGAGCACCACCTCCACTTCAGCCATACCCATTGGTTTAACCGTATCCGATCCAGCAAAAATAACATCATTCATTATTTCACCACGCAGAGATCTTGCATTACTCTCTCCGAGTACCCACCTTAAGGCATCTACAATGTTGCTTTTCCCACATCCATTTGGGCCTACAATAGCAGTTACACCCGGTTTAAATATGAGTTTAGTTCTCTCCGCAAATGTTTTAAAACCGTAAAGTTCA